>JAPPOI010000049.1 GCA_028818055.1 Boseongicola sp. | reverse complement strand
TGTGAACTACGGGCGAACACCAGCCCGACATTGCGACGGAATCCGCTTCAATCTCTTCCAGAGAACCGCCCTGCCCGTCGATGTCGCAGATCGTGATCTTTTCGACAGCCTTTCTGCCGGAAACCTTTCCGATCCCGCGACCAGCCTCAACCCGGATACCTTTAGCTTTCGCCGCTTCAACCAAAGCGCCGTCAGCACTTGGGCGAGCGTCCAAAACGACTGGAACTTCAAGCCCGTGTTCGACCAGAGTGAGCGCGGTCCGGTACCCATCATCGTTGTTTGTTGCGACGACTGTCTTTTTGCCAGGCGCGACAGCGAAATTCTCGACATAGTCACGAACCGCGCTTGCGAGCATCACCCCGGGAAGATCGTTGCCGGCAAAGGACAGTGGTCGCTCAATGGCACCAGTTGCCGTTACGACCTGACTTGCGCGCACGCGCCATAGTCTATGCCGCGGAAGCGAGGTGTTTGGTGCATGATCGGTCAGACGTTCGTATGCCAGGACGTAACCGTGGTCGTACACGCCTGCACCCATCGTGCGGTTGCGCATTCTCACATTTGGCATCTCTGCCAAACTCGAAACCATTTCTGCGATCCACTCGTCAGGCGCCTTGCCGTCAACTTCCTCAAGATCGACCGGTGCACGCCCGCCCCAATTGGCAGTTTGCTCGATGATCAGAACGTCCTTGCCAGATTGCGCTGCCCGATGTGCAGCAGACAGACCCGCAATGCCCCCTCCAATTACAAGAACGTCGGCGTGGGCATAGAAATGTTCATAGTGGTCAGCATCGCGATGTTTAGGCGCACGACCCAACCCCGCGGATTGCCGGATAAAAGGCTCATAGACATGTTTCCAGAAGGCACGCGGCCAAAGGAACATCTTGTAGTAGAAACCTGCAGGCAGGAACCGCGACAGTTTTGCGTTGATCTCGCCGATATCGAATTCGAGGCTTGGCCAGTGGTTTTGGCTCTCCGCCTGAAGCCCATCAAACAATTCGGTCGTGGTGGCACGCGCATTCGGTTCGAATGTTTTGTCGCGTCCAAGGTTGATCAGCGCGTTCGGTTCCTCAGCGCCGCTGGCAACGATGCCGCGAGGGCGGTGATATTTGAATGATCGACCAACCATAGTCTGACCAGCGCCAAGCAAAGCAGACGCTAGCGTATCGCCTGCAAACCCGCGCATGGACTTGCCGTTAAATGTAAAACTCTTCGGCTGGCTCCGGTCGATCAGACGACCACCCGTATCAAGACGGTAGCTCATGAGAACTCCCTCCAGCTCCATTCGGGCCTTTTGGCAGTGATGGCGTCTTTAATTTCTTTCGGCGGCTCAAATACTTGCGCCGAATATGTTCCAAAGACTTCGAGAGTGACGGTGTCGCGGGCAGCGTGAAACCATTTCCCGCAACCATAGGCGTGGCGCCAACGTTCGAAATGCACACCGCGAGGGTTTTCCCGCATGAACAGATAACCTTCGAATTCCTCGTCCGTTGAACCGGGACCGAAACGCTTTAAATGCGCCTCACCGCCCGGCGACAGTTCGGTTTCATCGCAGTCGATACCGCAATAGGGACAGTTCAAGGTCAGCATGGCGCAGATACTCGGATGAATGCCCACGACGAAAAGGCGGTCGCCAAACGGCGACCGCCTGTCCAATCGTGGTGGTGGATTGGTTTAGTTCGTACTGGTGATCGTTGCAGCTGTCGGGCTGGCTTCGGGCACTGGTTCGCCCGACAAGATGACAACGATGAGCGAAATCGCTGCAAATAGCAGGATCGCCAGCCATATCCACGTCGTATCCGAGCTTGGCGAATACTCGTAGTGGCTTGGGTGATTTCGCGTGCGACTTGTGTCGCTTGGTGCGAAGTAGTTCGACATTGCTCGGTCTCCTCTTTCCGATCGAAGGAAGACCACGATCTAAAGCTGGATGCACCGATGTTGTTGTTGACGGCCCGATATGCGCCAGATGTTGCGAATTTCCGCATTGTTATCGCGCAGGTTCTAGCCGACGGCGGAAAGGTGCCGAAACTCGCTCGCTCAGAAGCTTGTGTAGACCTGCGGCGGAACCGGCGCGTCGTCCATGATGCCGTACCCTCGGAATGAGACCAGAAGTAATCCGGCGAGCATGAGTGGCACGGCAACGCCAGCCGTGAACCCGGCAATCGCCCCGCGCTTGCGTCGCAGACTTTCAACCGATGGGAATTTTTCGAGCATTCGCATGGCAAGGAACCTTGTACTATTCCCGCTTTAACTATGCGTGAATGGGTTGGCGTCAATGTGGCCATCAGTGCGCCACTCCGGCTGCAACACTTTCATCGATGAACCGACCTTCGCGGAAACGGTCCAACCCAAAAGCGTCCGTCAAAGGCGAATTACCCGTCGCCATCAGTTCGGCCATTCCCCAGCCAGAACCCGGGATGGCCTTAAAACCACCGGTTCCCCAACCGCAATTGATGAACACATTTTCCACAGGCGTTTTCGACAGGATCGGTGATCGGTCGCCGGTCATGTCAACGATGCCGCCCCACTGGCGCAGCATCTTCAGGCGCGAAATCATCGGGAAGGTTTCGACCAAGGCGCGCACGGTCTCCTCGATATGGTGGAACGATCCGCGCTGGGTGTAATTGTTGTATCCGTCGGCTCCGCCACCGATGACCATCTCGCCCTTGTCGGATTGGCTCATGTAGCCATGAACGGTGTTGGCCATGACCACGACATCCATGCATGGCTTAATCGGTTCGCTGACCAACGCTTGCAACGCTACGCTTTCAATCGGCAAACGGAAGCCGGCCATGTCGGCGACATGACCGGAATGGCCTGCAACGACGATACCCAGTTTGTCGCAGTCGATGTCGCTGCGCGATGTTGTAACGCCCACGACTTTTCCGGCCTCTGTGCGGACGCCGGTGACTTCGCATTTCTGAATGACATGCATGCCCATCTCTGAGCATTTGCGCGCGTAACCCCAGGCAACGGCGTCATGGCGCGCGGTTCCACCACGCGGCTGCCAAAGCGCACCCAGTACCGGATACCGCGGACCACGGGTCTCAATGATGGGGCAAAGTTGTTTGACGCGGGCTGGTCCGATGTATTCCGTCGAGACACCCTGAAGCGCGTTTGCATGAGCCGTCCGCTTGTAGCCACGTACTTCATGTTCCGTCTGCGCCAACATCATCACACCGCGTGGCGAGAACATCACGTTGTAGTTCAGGTCCTGACTCAGGTCTTCGTAAAGCGAACGAGCCTTTTCATAGATAGCAGCCGATGGATCCTGCAGATAATTTGAACGGATGATCGTGGTATTGCGACCTGTATTGCCGCCGCCGAGCCAGCCTTTTTCCAGAATGGCGACATTCCGGATGCCGTGATTTTTGCCAAGGTAATAGGCTGTAGCCAATCCATGGCCGCCTGCCCCGATGATGATCACATCGTAGCGGTTCTTTGGCTCGGGATTGTCCCAAGCGCGGGTCCAGCCCTGATGGTCACGTAGTGCTTCGCGTGCGACAGCAAATGCAGAATATCGGCCCATTGCAGCATCCGGTTCATGTTGAGAACAACTGCCCCTTCATCTCGAAATTCCAACCAAATGTGAAGACAACAAGCGGCACCGAAGAGCGGTTTCGCGACACGTTACACGTGACGAATTGCCCTTTCCGGCTGAATTGCCTTTCAAGCCGGTAAAATGGCCACTAAATCACGGTCATGATGTTTTGGTTTTTCATCGCGTTCGCAGCTGTGGTCATTGGCTGGACCTTAGTGTCCGCCATTCGTGCGTCGCGCGCGCGAGGTGTGACCGCCCAAGCCAGCGACATCGCAGTCTATAAGGACCAATTGGCCGAATTGGACCGAGATCTGGAGCGCGGTGTCCTTACACCCGAAGACGCAGATATCGCACGAATTGAAGTTTCGAGGCGACTGCTTGAAGCAAACAAACGCGAATCCGAAAAATCCGTCGAATCCTCCGGGCAAACGGGGATCGCGATTGGATTGGTTCTTGTGACATTGGCAAGCGGTGCTGGACTTTATTTTTGGCAGGGGGCGCCAGGATACGACGATTTACCAATCGGTGTTCGACTGGCCGAACTGGAACAAGCTCGGGCCGAACGCCCGACGCAAGCCGAAGCCGAAAGTGTCGCGATCTCTCAGGGATTGCTTCCGCCCCCTGCCGAAGCGGATGCTGAGTTCCTGGAATTGATGGATCGCCTGCGTGAAGCTGTTGCTGAACGACCAGATGATGTCCAAGGGCTCACGCTATTGGCAAACTACGAAGGTCGGTTGGGCAACTTTGCGGCGGCACGTGAAGCCCAAGAGAAACTCGTTTCAGCAAAAGGCGATGAAACAACTGCCGCCGACCTTGTTACCGTTGTCGACCTCATGGTGT
>JAPPOI010000296.1:2536-18975 GCA_028818055.1 Boseongicola sp. | reverse complement strand
ATCAGATTCAGAAGTCGCGGGCTTTTCTTTGGCGGTCTGACCTTTGGCTGCCGTTTGATCGCCTTGCTTGTTCGGCTTTTTGAACGCCAGCTTTACGGTGCAGACCGTCCCTGGACTCCAGCGATCACCCTGTTCGTGTGCCGAAATGCGCTTTGGTTGCTTGGCCTCAAATTTCAGGCGACAGGTTCACCGATGGCGACGCCAGGCGCGGTTGTTGCAAACCATTCGTCGTGGCTGGACATCTTCGCATTGAATGCAACCAAACGTGTTTACTTCGTTGCCAAGTCTGAGGTCGCAAGTTGGCCGGGAATTGGTTGGCTTGCGCGCGCAACTGGCACGGTCTTCATTCGGCGGGATGCTCGGGAAGCGGCATCGCAGAAGGCGGTTTTTGAAGAACGCCTGGGATTGGGCCACAAATTGCTGTTCTTCCCCGAAGGCACGTCCACCGATGGACGCCGGGTGCTGCCATTTAAGCCTACGCTATTCGCAGCATTCTACGCCGCCGAGTTGCGCGACAAGGTGTGGGTGCAGCCGGTGACAGTGACTTACACGGCCCCAGCTGGCGGTGACGACAAATTCTATGGCTGGTGGGGCGACATGAGTTTTGGCAAGCACTTGTTGAAAACTCTAGGGGCTCCGCACCAGGGTGGTGTTCATGTGATTTGGCACAACCCGCTGAAAGTGAGTGATTTTTCCGATCGCAAGGTTCTTGCTCAAGTTGCCGAAGCCGCGGTGCGTGACGGACACCCGCAAGGTCAGATCCGCGACTGAGCGGTTAATCCATCGCAGAAAACAGGCTGCTAAGCGCGAACATCGGGTCGTCCGTACGCCAAATCTCTTCGCCGATGCCAAAGAAGTCAGTGAACGGCGCTACACGCGAGATGGCTTCGGGCGTTAACGCTCCCTCAGCGACCACTGGCACCTCTATCATTTGCGACCACCACTCAAAAAGCTCAAGCTCAGCGTGTGACCCATCGCCAAGGGCGGTTTCCCCGATAGGACCGAAAGCAACATAATCGGCGCCACTTTCAGCGGCGGTCATGCCGTCATGGCGGGATTGCGCACAATAAGAACCGACAATTGCATCGCTACCGAGCGCCTTGCGTGCGGCGCGGACCGAACGAGAGCCGTCATTGAGATGCACGCCGTCCAAACCAAGCCGCTCTGCCAGTGCCACGTGGGTGTCGATGACAATGGCGACATCGCGAGCATGCGCGACTTCGCGCAATGTATCCCCAGCTCGAGACAGGGTGTCTTCGTCGTGGCTGGCTAAAGCCAAGCGCAGGCAGGCGATTTCATACTCGTCCAAAACCTCGGCCAAAATGTCCGGGAACGTGGAAAGCTCGATCTCGGGCGGAGACACAAGATAGATCTGCGGGCGCTCGGGCTCGGCCATTTTAGGCTCCGAATTCAATGTCTTCCGACGCCTATACCTGCTTGATCACTTCGGGGAAAGGCTTCGTGCGTTTTCCAGTGCCATCGACAGAACCTGTTCGCGCCGGCAGTCATCTGACAGCAGGTCTTCGCTGACATCCACCATGCCACCCATGGGTCGCCCAGTGAAAGAAAGCGGGTCCACGCCGTCGATTTCAAGCGCGACACCTTCCCGTTCTTTCCCAACGCGCATCATGCCGCCGCCTTGATGCACTCCGCAGACCATGTTTCCGTGCAAAAGAAAGCAGAGACCACCGAACATTTTCTTTTCGGAGATGCCGTTCTCATCGGCCAGATCGCTCCGCAGAATTTCTGCCAGCCCTTCATCGTACGCCATGCTTCGCTCCCTTGTACTTGGCGCCCACCAAACGTAAGAGGCGCGCACGCTTCAGGACCATAGTACATGACTCAACCCGCCTTTGTCCTTGTTCGCCCGCAAATGGGAGAAAATATCGGCGCCGCCGCGCGCGCGATGTGGAACTTTGGTCTGGACCAGATGCGGGTCGTTGCACCACGAGACGGATGGCCGAATGAACGGGCAGTTGCCATGGCAAGTGGAGCGGGGCGCCTTTTGGATGAAGCCCAGTTGAGCGCAACACTCGCCGATGCGGTTGGTGATCGCACTTATGTCTATGCCACTACGGCCCGCCAAAGGGATTTGACCAAACCTGTGTTTTCACCTGAAGCGGCAATGGCTGATGCCGCGCGTCGCATCCAAACGGGTGAAAAGGTCGCGGTGTTGTTTGGTCCCGAACGGGCAGGGCTGGAAAATGATGATATCGCGGTCGCCAATGCAATAGTCACCGTACCGGTGAACCCAGAATTCCCGTCCTTGAACCTTGCTCAATGCGTGCTTTTGACAGGGTATGAATGGCGGCGTGCCACGACCGAGATCATTGGTGAAGAACTAGAGCTCGCAGGCACGGAAATGGCGTCTCAGATTGAGGTCGACAAGCTCGCCCAGCATTATGAAGAACGGCTGGATGCTGCTGATTTCTATTATCCCGAGGCGAAAGCCGACGGCATGAAGCGGACAATGCGTAACTTGTGGAGCCGCATGCCGATGACACGCGCTGACGTTCAGCTTTTTCATGGTGTCCTGCGTCAGATGGTCCGCTGGAAAGAACGTGGTGACTGACTGGACGGGTGCTGATCGCGCCCCTACATTTCGCTCGAGACGAGGAGAGCAGAATGGCCGATAAACGCAGCATCTTCGAAGAAGTGAGCGCTGAAGCGAAGCCGGCACAGACACCGAAAGGTGGCCTGATCGACAGCGCGGCCAAAGGCGCACGCGGCGCAGTCCGCGTTTGGTTGATGGTCTTGTTTGCCCTCGTGGTTGTGATGATTGCGGTAGGTGGATTAACCCGTCTGACCGACAGCGGGTTGTCGATCACTGAGTGGAGACCAGTCACAGGAGCCCTGCCACCGATGTCCGCGGAAGCTTGGGATGTGGAATTCGAAAAATACAAACAAATCCCCGAGTATCAGCTTCAAAACGAAGGCATGAGCCTTGCCGAGTTCAAAGTCATCTATTGGTGGGAATGGGGACATCGTCAGTTAGGTCGCGTGATAGGTTTGGTGTGGGCAGCGGGTTTTCTATTTTTCCTTGCCACCAAGCGGATACCAACTGGTTGGACCGGACGCTTGCTTCTGTTGGGTGCCTTGGGCGGCCTGCAGGGCGCAATCGGCTGGTGGATGGTGTCGTCTGGCCTAACCGGCACAATGCTGGATGTCGCGTCGTACAGGCTTGCAACGCATCTTGGGCTCGCATTTATCATCCTAGGGCTGATCGCGTGGTTCGTTCTGAAACTCGGTCGCAGCGAAGCAGATCTCTTGCAGGCGCGTCGTGGACGCGAAGCCAAGCTATTCAGCATGGGCACCGGGCTTATGCACTTTGCTTTTCTGCAAATTTTGATCGGGGCATTGGTCGCGGGCATAGATGCTGGTCGTAGCTACAACGAATGGCCGCTTATGGGCGGGCAGTTTTTCCCGCCAACAGCCTTCGATCTGGAACCTGCGTGGCGCAATTTCTTTGAAAATGCGGGGCTGGTTCAATTCATTCACCGCATAGCTGGATACCTGTTGTTTGCCTTCGGTGTTGTTGTGTGGATGCGGTCGCGCAATTCGGGCAATAGCCAGACCCGTTTCGCATTCAATGCCGTGATGGCGATGATGGTGCTTCAGATGCTGATTGGGATCATGACGGTTCTTTATTCGGCTCCTTGGACCATCGCGATCCTGCACCAATTTGGCGCGGTTGTTCTGTTCACCTTGATCCTGCGGGCCCGTTTCCTGGCGCAGTATCCGTTGGCACAATCAGTACGAGGGTAATTGGCATGTCGGCATTTGATGAGTTGATGGCGTTTCAACGTGAAACAGAAGCGCTTGGTCAAATCATGGGGCGTTTGGGTTGGGACATGGAAACCATGATGCCCAAGGGTTCCGCAAACCAACGCGCCGACGAAATGGAAGCGCTAGACGGTGTGCTTCACGGGCGGCGAACCGACCCACGGATCGGTGAGTGGCTGGACAACGCCGAAGCGCCAGATGCCACCGGGCAACGGCAACTGGACGAAATTCGCTTTGAATTTGACCGTCAGAAACGGATTCCGGCGAAGCTTTCAGCGGAATTGACGCGCACGACGGCGTTGGCCCATCGCGCCTGGATTGAGGCGCGCAAGAGTAACGATTTTGAAGCCTTCGCGCCGCATCTGGAGAAGGTTCTTGGTCTTTCGGTTGAAAAGGGCGAAGCGCTTGCGGACGGCGGCGATCCCTATGACGCATTGCTTCAAGACTATGAACCGGGTGCAAGCGGGGCGGAGCTGGACCAAATGTTCGCCGAACTGCGCCCACGATTGGTTGCGCTGCGTGAACGCGTTCAGGGCTCGGATCGGGTTGTTCCTGAACTTAAGGGTGACTTTGATATCGATGCGCAAATGCGGATCTCTGCCAAATTGGCAAAGACGTTTGGCTATGATTTTGAAGTTGGCCGCATCGACAAAGCTGTCCATCCGTTTTCCAGCGGTTCGGGTCGCGATGTGCGTATCACCACCCGAACGGACGCGAAGAATCCGTCAGATTGCTTTTATTCAACCATCCACGAAGTAGGGCATGCCTGTTACGAACAGGCCGTGTCTCCAGACCTCTATCTGACCGCGCTTGGCAGCGGCGTGTCGATGGGCGTGCATGAAAGCCAAAGTCGCATTTACGAAAACCAGCTTGGACGCAGCCGCGCCTTCACCGGCCATTTGTTTGGACTTATGCGTGAAGAGTTCGGTGATTTCGGCATCGATAACGAAGATGATTTCTATGCTGCGGTGAACCGGTGCGCGCCGGGCTACATTCGAACAGAAGCCGATGAGGTTCACTACAACCTTCACGTCGCTCTTCGGTTTGACCTTGAACGGGAGCTTGTTTCCGGGCGCCTGTCCGTCTCGGACCTTCCTGAGGTGTGGGATGCTCGGTTCGAAGCCGACTTTGGCGTGGCCGTAGATCAACCTGCGAACGGCTGTCTTCAGGACGTGCACTGGTCAGAAGGGCTTTTTGGCTACTTCCCGACCTATTCGCTTGGAAACGTTTACGCGGGGTGTCTGCACGCTGCTCTGCGGAAAGATGTTCCCGATCTGGATGCATCGCTCTTAGAAGGCGACACATCGGCGGCAACGGGGTGGTTGCGTGAAAACGTGCAGAAGTTCGGAAAATCAATTCCAGCGAAGGAACTGATCGAGCAGGCCACAGGTAAAGCGCCAAGTGTCGGCCCGTTGGCTGATTATCTCGATACCAAATTTGGCGACATCTACGGCGTCTAGGTCGGCTTGATCTCGGCGAAGTCAGCCAAATCCGTCAAACCGGCTTTGATCAGGTCGCGAAGCGCTGTTTCGTCGACCGCTTCAAGCGATTTGATGTACCAGCAGCTCTTGCCTCGTTTGTGCTTGCCAAGCCGATCGGCAATGTCCGGAAAGTCATTGTAACCCGGCAAAATGTGCAGTGACACGTCGCGCGCGCGCACGTTGAACCCTGTTGCAAGGAAATCGCCCTCGTGCCCCGAGGGATATTTGTAATGGTATTCCCCGTATCCGATGAGATTGCGCCAGAGTTTCGGCTTCCAGCCGGTGACGTCTCTGAAAACCCGATCCAGCGCTTCAGCCTCGGCGCGCTTCGCAGGATCGTCATAAATGTCGAGCGGGTCGGACATGGGATTGCTCTTTGCCGTGATCACGTCCAAGGATACCGCAAAAAGGAGCCCTGATGCAGCCCATTATGACGATTGCCGAAGTTGAAGACCTGATGGTTGAGGTGTTTCCACATGCAGCTCGCAGCTACAGGTTGGAGGAATTGGGTTCCATGACCGCCAAACTGCGAATGGTTCCGACCGAGGATAACTTGCGTCCCGGAGGTTCCGTTTCAGGCCCTACGCTATTCGGACTGGCCGATTGTGCTATGTACTACGCGGTTTTGGCGATGATTGGGCCAGAAGTACTGGCTGTTACCACCAGTTCATCCATCGATTTCATGCGAAAGCCCGCAGCGGGAAAAGACCTGATCGCCGATGTCGAACTATTGAAAATGGGCCGATCCTTGGCCGTTGGTGATGTCAAAATAACTTCCGAGGGCCAAGATGGCGTCGTTGCACGTGCTACATTGACGTATTCGATCCCACCCAAGCGCTGACCAAGTGAAAACGCAGTGTTTCCAGCCTATTGCTGGATGATCCTGTGCGTGAACACTAAAACATCTGTGTTGGAAACGCTGGGGGGCCAATCCATGCCACGACGATTGATCGCGTTTTTGCGCGGAGATGCGGACGCTGTGCCGGGCGACTATGTTCTGGCTTTGGTTGCCGTTTTAGGAATGATGCTGGCCGTTTTGGCCGGCTCCGGTTCCTGATAGGTCATCCAGACGAATACATACCGTCGTAGATTGGCTCCAAAGTTGCCGGGTCAAACAGGCTTGAAACACTTGTCCCGTGCCAAATGTTCATGATGGCCTGCGCAAACATCGGAGCCGTTGGTACGATACGGATATTTTTCGCAGCAAGCGTGGCTTCTGTTGGCTCGATCGAGTCAGTGATCACCAAACTTTTCATCACTGACTTCGTGACCCGCTCAATAGCGGGGCCGGAGAGAACGCCGTGTGTGATATAGGCGTGAACTTCTTTGGCGCCGGCGGCCATCAGCGTTTCAGCAGCCTTACAAAGCGTTCCCGCGGTATCGACAATGTCGTCAACGATGATGCAGGTTTGATCCGTAACATCACCGATGACTGTCATCTCGGCGACTTCACCGGCCTTTTCCCGGCGCTTGTCGACGATGGCCAACGCACAGCCGACCCGTTGGGCCAACTCACGTGCACGTGCCACGCCACCGACGTCTGGTGAAACTATGGTCACTCCATCCAGTTTTCCGCGGAACTTGTGTTTGACATCCAGCGCAAAAACCGGTGCCGCATAAAGGTTGTCGACTGGAATATCGAAGAAGCCTTGGATCTGCGCGGCGTGCAGATCCATTGTCAGCACCCGTTCGATCCCGGCCGACACCATCATGTTCGCCACCATCTTGGCGCTGATCGGTGTACGGGCTTTGGTACGGCGATCCTGGCGGGCATATCCGAAGTAGGGGATCACAGCAGTGATACGTTGGGCCGAGGAACGGCGTAATGCATCAGACATAATCAAAAGTTCCATCAGGTTGTCGTTCGCAGGGTTCGACGTCGATTGAAGAATGAACATGTCTTCGCCACGCACGTTCTCAAACACTTCGACGAAAATTTCGCCGTCGTTGAACCGTTCAACCCGCGCATCGACCAGTCCCACACTCACCCCGCGGTGCATTGACAATCGCCGGGTGACGGCGCGCGCCAGTGTCATATTGGCATTGCCGGAGATGATCTTCGGTTCTTGGATGTTTGGCATGTGGCAGCTGTCCTGGTCTTGGCCCGTCTTTTGATGACAGATTCGTGACGTTGACACCGCTTAGCACGCGCATAGTTTCACGGGAACAACCCAATTCCAAAACGGGAAACGAAATGGCTCATATCGACTACTATCTCGCTACAATTTCTCCAAATTGCTACTTCGCCGGGTCACGGCCTGCCGAAGTTGCGGCAAAACACGGTGCGACGATCACTTACAAGCCCTTGGACATCATGGGTCTCTTTTCCCGTACCGGTGGTGTCCCACCCGGCCAGAGACACGTGTCGCGTCAGGAATACCGAATGATCGAGATAGAGCGGACAGCCAAAGTGTTGGGCATGCCGGTGAACACGAAACCAGCACATTGGCCGACAAATCCTGCGCCTTCGTCTTATGCACTGATCGCGGCTCAAAAGGCCGGCGGCGGCGATCTCGCGGCCTATGTCGCTGGTATTACGCGTGCGTGTTGGGCTGAAGAAAAAGACATTGCGGATGACGGCGTGATCAAGGCGTGCCTTGAGGCCGCGGGCTTCGACCCGTCATTGGCAGACAGCGGGTTACTGGCCGGTGCCGAGGCTTACGAGGCCAATTTGGAAGACGCAGTCAATGCTGGCGTTTTTGGCGCACCTTTCTTTGTAACTGACAAAGGTGGTCGCTTTTGGGGTCAAGACAGGATAGATCAACTTGACCAACACCTTGCCGGAGAACTCTGACACTTATGAGCCAACCTCTCGCTTTGATTCACAGTGGGTTGGGGCACGGAGGCGTCTGGAAACGCTTCCTTGACGCGTTGAACATGGACGTTGAACCGGTCTCTATCGAGTTGCCGGGGCACGGAGACGCGGAAGAATGGGACCGATCGCGAAATTACGCGGACCAGGCGGTTGAACTGGCGTTGGACGCAATGCCGTCAGAACCGGTGCCGCTCATCGGTCATTCCTTTGGAGCCGTTGTGGCCTTGCGGATTGCACTACAACGTCCGGGCCGAGCGTCATCCTTGGTGCTGATAGAGCCCGTTCTTTATGCGGCGGTGGCTGACAGCTACGTCTTTGACAAGCTGCAACGCGATATGGCGCTTTTTGCACGGCACGTGGACTCGGGAAGCTTGGCGAAAGCGGCAAAGGACTTTCATGAAATTTGGGGAACTGACGAGCCTTGGGACGACGTTCCTGAGATGGTCCGCAAATACATGATGGCGCGGATTGAATTGATTGCCGCCTCGGGTGATTTCCTGTGGCAGGATTCATCGAACCTTTTGGTTCCCGACGGTCTTGAAGAGCTCGATATTCCGGTGACGTTGGTCGAAGGCGACAAGTCACATCCGATCATGACTCAGATTGTCGATGCGCTCGGGCGCCGCATACCCGGCGCCGAAGGCATCATCGTACCGGGTGCTGGGCACATGGTTCCGATCACTCATCCGATGCCTGTGGCTGAGGCGGTCCGCCACAGATTGATCTGGGGATTCCCCGACGACTGATCATAAACGACCATTTTCTGTCGGAAAATGAAGGGTCTCACTGCCTCGAGTTGCTTTGAATAAAGGTAACTCGAACAGGAGACGCTTTATGTCTTATGCAGAGTTTATCGATTTGGACCGTTACCCGTTTCAGGTTGAGGGACCTGAAAGAGATGCCTGCATTGCGCAGGTTCGGGAAGACTTGGCGCAAGATGGTTGCGCCGTTCTTCGCGGGTTTTTGACCAAAACGGGTGTCGAGGCTTTGGTCGCTGAAGCGGACGCAACAGCGGACAAAGCACACAAATCATTCAATCGGACAAACGCTTATTTTACCCAAGACGATCCAACATTACCTTCCGACCACCCGGTTCGACAGTTCTTTGACCGATCAAACGCTTTTGTTCCGGCAGACAGCTTTGCCAAGGACGGCGCGCTGAGGCAAATCCAGAATGCCCCCGGATTTGACGGGTTTATTCAGGCTTGTCTGCAAGAGCCGTCCTTTCATCGCTATGCTGACCCCTTGGCGGACGTCATTGTGAACCTTGCGAAAGAGGGGCCGGGGTTTCCTTGGCATTTCGATACGAACAATTTCACCGTGACTCTGGCGATCCAGAACGCTGAATCGGGGGGCGCGTTTGAATACGCGGCCAATATCCGCGAGGAACACGAAAATTTTGAAGAAGTCGCGAAAGTTCTCGATGGGCGATCAGACAAGGTCACAACACTGGAACTCCAGCCTGGAGATTTGCAACTGTTTCGAGGCCGCAACAGCTTGCATCGCGTTGCGCCACTTTCGGGGTCAACACCAAGGTACGTTGCCATTCTTTCCTATGTCGAAGAACCAGGCATGGTCGCGACGCCGGAGCGTGCCAAGCAGCTTTATGGGCGAGCCTTGCCAATCCACTATGAACGCGCCGGCCTGCGCGCCGACACGTTCATCGATTAAAGCCCAAGGCTAAGGCAGTGAAATGGTCCGCAGGTAAACGGGAATGGTGATAATCGACACCAGCTTCTCCGTGCCGTCGAAAATCGCGCCCATCTCGGGGTCGGAAACGGCAACAGCCGCAGAGCCGTCCAAGGCCTTGCCCGCAAGCTCATTCATGACAAGCCCAGCGAGTTGGTCATATCGGTAAATTCTGAAGAACTCTGGGTCTTTGGAGGAATATGGTCTACTTTCGCCTCCGGTCGACCAATTCATCGCACCGACTTTGAAATTAAAGTCGAAAGTGACCTCGCCACCTGCTGCAGGCCGGATCGACCATTTTTCGGTTTGTTGCCGGTCACCGCCGCCCAAATCAACAAATGCCGAGCGTCGGTCGATATCCGCAAGAGCTGAGTTGCCATAAGGATCGACCAATGGCGTCTCTTCATAGACCCGCGTTACAAATGCACGAACACCCTTTTCACCTTCCTTTACTCGGTAGGCCAAAAGGGCGGCAATCGGTCCGGAAGGTGGATCAGCTGGCTCAGAGTTCGCATCAAGGATCAGATGTCGATCAATCAAAGCAACAATCAAATTTGATCCCGCAACGGGCCCTTTCGGCAAGGTAATTGGCTTCCATTTTTCGGGAAGCATCGTTTCCAAACCATCTGGATTGACGTTGAACCCGAGCAGAATTCGACTTTCCGTAGTTGAGCCGACCGCTGTTTCGGCCAGTGCAACCGCACCGGAAACCGAAACCGTGATCGCCGCAATGCCACCGAAAACGAACTTCTTTAGAACGTTTGGCATATCACACCCCGATCTGATTAAGTCCTGTGGTGAGTGTGAGCCAAATCTGACGTGCCGCATTGACTGACATCAATAAATCCGCCGAAGCGTGGATGGTCACAGACCGTCAAATCTGAGCAGCGCGTTCAAATCTAAGTCGGATTTGATGGGTGGTTCAGCACCCCGGACACTAGCCGCCCGTATGACTCATGTGCCGTGTCATCTGGCCTTCGATGGTCTGGCGGGAATAGTCGAAGTCGTGCCCCTTGGGCTTCAGGCCAATCGCCTTTCGAATGGCGTCTTCCAGTGGCCCGTCGTCGTCAGATGCACGCAAAGGCGATCTCAGGTCCGCGTTGTCTTCCTGACCCAAGCACATGAACAACTCACCCGTGCAGGTCAGGCGAACCCGGTTACAGCTTTCGCAGAAATTATGCGTCAAAGGGGTGATGAAGCCGATCTGTTGACCTGTTTCCTCAAGCTGAACGTAACGCGCAGGGCCTCCGGTGCGGTGCGCGAGATCAGTAAGGGTGTACTGGCTGGCAAGATCGCGACGAAGGTCCTTCAGGCTCCAGTACTGACCAATACGATCTTCCTCGCCGAGATCGCCCATTGGCATGACTTCGATAAACGTCAGGTCCATGTCGCGAGACTTGCACCACTCGACAAGAGCGAAAAGCTCATCTTCATTGAAGCCTTTCAAGGCGACTGTGTTGATCTTCACGCGAAGTCCGGCTTTTTGAGCGGCGTCAATCCCTTTGAGCACCTGAGGCAAGCGCCCCCAACGTGTCACGCGTGCGAACTTCTGTTCGTCCAGTGTATCAAGCGATACATTCACCCGGCGTACACCGGCGGCATAAAGATCGTCGGCAAATCGAGACAGCTGGCTTCCATTTGTCGTCAACGTCAGCTCTTTCAGCGCGCCGCTGTCGAGGTGGCGGGTCATTGAGCGGAAGAACGTCATGATATCGCGTCGAACCAGCGGTTCACCGCCCGTAATGCGGAGTTTTTCGACGCCCATTCGCACGAAAGTGGAACACATGCGATCAAGCTCTTCCAACGTCAGAAGTTCTTTCTTGGGCAAAAACGTCATGTTCTCGGCCATGCAATAGACGCAGCGGAAGTCACATCTGTCGGTAACCGAGACGCGGAGATAGGTGATTGCCCGTTGAAAGGGGTCTATAAGAGGTGCCGTGTCCATCTCAAAAAGGGTATGGTGCGCAAAGGTGCTGTGCAAGAGGAGCACGTTGAATTGAGACGAGTATTTTTGATCGCCTGGGCGGCTTCTGTGCTTTTCGGAACGTCAGCATGCGAAGTTTTGAACGTGCCAGCCACGGAGGAGCCAACCGAGGAACCCGCTGTATCGACACCTGAACTGGCCGCGCCGCCTCCACCGCCGTCCGCCAGAACAGCCGAACAATTTGACACGACCACGAACGAACAGCGTGTGGCTGCAGCGAATTCAGACTCTGGAGGGAGGCTTCTGGGCAGAACAGTTGCATCGCTGGGCGACGTATCCCGCGCTGGTTTTTGGATGGAAACACCCTTGGTCGATTCAATCCGGCAAGGGCGTATTGTTTACCCTGAAAACGGAAACTCCGTTTCAGTTGAGTTGATTCCAATCGAAGAAGGTGGGAGCCGGGTTTCACTTGCGGCCTTCCGTGTCTTGGAGGCGCCCTTGACGGACTTACCGGAATTCGACGTCTATGCTGTTGAATAATCGTCGTACGCTCGGTCTCGGGTCGTGGGACGATATAAATTCCAACTTTCACTGGGACATCCCAGACGCATTCTCCATACATGAAAGCTGCTGCGATAGTTTGGCTCGAGCTGATCCAAACCGAACGGCCATCATTGATCTGAACGATGCCGAAAACCGCCGCATTTGGACTTACGGTGATTTGAAGGACGCCTCAGATCGGTTGGCGGCAAAGCTTGCTGGCATCGGTGTCGGTCAAGGTGATCGAGTTGCCATATTGATGTCGCAGCGCGCCGAAGTTCTGGTGGCGCATTTTGCAATCATGAAACTGGGCGCAATCGCACTGCCGTTGTTCACACTATTCGGCGAAGATGCCTTGAAATACCGGCTGTCGGACAGCGGTGCGATAGTGGCCATTTGCGAGGGGGCCTCGCTGGCAAAGCTGAACGCAATTGCACCGGATACGTCGCTGCGCGCGGTTATTGCGACGGACATCGCAACAGGCGGTATGGAGGGGCTTCGACTTTTCGACTGGAACACAGCGATGTCAGCCGAAAATCAGTTGGAACTGCCTCGGATTGGGCCCGAGGACCCAGCCGTCCTGATCTACACAAGCGGAACGACCGGATCGCCCAAAGGTGCACTGCATGCGCACAGGTTCCTGATTGGCCATTTGCCGTCGGTCGAGATGGTGTTCGAAGGATTTCCCAAAAACGGGGATGTCGCGTGGACGCCTGCCGATTGGGCTTGGATTGGTGGGCTGATGGACCTCGCCATGCCAGCGCTTTATTTCGGTGTCCCCCTCGTTGCGTGCCGGATGCGCAAATTCGATGCGGATGCTGCCTACCAGCTCCTCCGTGATGAAGGGGTAACGGTCTCATTCCTGCCCCCCACAGCGCTGAAGCTGATGCGGCAAGTCACGGTCCCAGAAGGTTTGAAGCTTCGTGCTGTCAGCTCAGGCGGCGAGAGCCTTGGGGCAGACCTTTTGGAATGGGGCCGGGACGACCTTGGGGCACCAATAAATGAGCTTTACGGGCAAACCGAGTGTAACCTCGTCGTGTCGTCTTGTGCTGGTCTTGGCGTTCAAAAGGCCGGAACAATGGGCAGGCCTGTGCCTGGGCATCAACTGACGATTCTTGATGGGGCCGGGAACGAGATGCCACGCGGTGAGAATGGCGAAATTGCCATTCGCTCACCGGACCCCGTCATGTTCTTGGGGTATTGGAGTCAGCCTGAAAAAACCAAAGAGAAATTCGCCGGAGATTGGCTTCGGACCGGCGATCTCGGATTTCAGGACGACGACGGCTACGTCACCTATGTCAGCCGGGATGATGACATCATCACAAGCGCGGGCTACCGCATCGGTCCCACAGAGATTGAGAACTGCCTGACCGGCGATCCTGACGTCATCATGGCTGCGGTCGTCGGGCTGCCCGATCCCGTCCGGACCGAGGCTGTAACGGCCTTTGTGGTGCTTCGATCAGATGCGCAAAAAGATGGTCTAGAGGACCGTCTGAAGGATCGAGTGGCGTCGCGCGTAAGTCCACATATGGCACCGCGTGAGTTTCGGTTTGTCGACAGCCTTCCGACAACAGCAACAGGAAAAGTCATGCGGCGCGCTTTGCGCGACGCCGGTTAATCAATTCGAGTCGAAAACAAGCCTATTCGACGGTGACCGACTTCGCCAAATTTCTTGGCTGATCAACGTCGGTGCCCTTGGCGACCGCCGTATGATAGGCCAGCAATTGGGCCGGCACCGCATAGACTAGCGGCGCAAACGCATTCGAGACTTCTGGCATCGCAATGGTGCTTTCGCAGCCCTCTCCAGCTTCCGCGATTCCGGCACGATCCGAAATTAGAATGACCCTTCCGCCTCGGGCCATGACCTCTTGCATATTTGAGACTGTCTTTTCAAACAGCCCATCTTTCGGCGCCAAAACAATGACCGGGACGTCTTCATCGACCAAAGCAATCGGGCCGTGCTTAAGTTCGCCGCTGGCATAACCTTCGGCGTGTATATAACTGATTTCCTTCAGCTTTAGCGCGCCTTCCAGAGCGATTGGATACATCTGGCCACGACCAAGGAACAGGATGTCCTGAGCCTTGGAAAGCTTGGCCGAGACTGCCGCGATTTGTTCTTCGGCAGTCAGCGCCTGCGACAGCAAACCCGGTAGCGTTTTCAGGTCGTGTAAGTACTCCGCGAAATCGGCATCGCTGATCAAGCCGCGGTCGCGTCCGGCCTGCAACGTGATCGCCATCAACGTTACCAGCTGGCATGTAAACGCCTTTGTGGACGCTACGCCGATCTCGGCTCCGGCAAGGATCGGTAGAACCACGTCGCTTTCGCGAGCGATCGAGCTTTCTGGAACATTCACGACCGACAGAATTTGCGCACGTTCTGCGACGTGGCGCAAAGCTGCCAAAGTATCCGCCGTTTCACCTGATTGGCTGACGAAGATCGCCAACGTATTGGGGCCAATCGGCGGATTGCGATACCGAAATTCCGATGCGATGTCGATTTCGACCGGGACTTCGGCAAGCTGTTCGATCCAATACTTGGCGGTCATGCACGCAAGGTAAGCCGTTCCACAGGCCACCATAACGATACGGTCGATCTTGGAAAAATCGGGCATTGATGCGGGCAGGTTCAAAGCGCTGTCGCCAACATAGTGCTTGACAGCATCGGCCAGCACTGCCGGCTGCTCGGCGATTTCCTTCGCCATGAAGTGTTTGTACCCACCTTTTTCGATACGCGTGGCATCGATCATGACCTTGCGGATTTCGCGATTGGCAGGGCGACCTTCGGCATCGAAAATGACCACGCCCTCGCGGGTTAGCTCAGCCCGGTCGCCCTCTTCCAGATAGGTGACACGGTCAGTCAAAGGCGCCAAAGCGATCGCGTCAGAGCCAAGGTACATTTCTCCGTCGCCATGTCCGACAGCCAATGGCGAGCCCTTACGCGCAGCAACGATCAGATCGTTTTCCCCTTCAAAGAGAAATGCCAGAGCGAAAGCGCCATCCAATCGAGCAATCGTCTGTTCGGCGGCATCGCGCGGTGACAACCCTTGATCGAGATAGGATTGCGTCAGGAGTGAAATCGTCTCGGTGTCGGTTTCGGTTTCCGTCGTATAGCCTTGTTCTGCAAGGTTCTCGCGAAGCTCTTTGAAGTTCTCGATGATACCGTTGTGGACTACCGCAACCGGCCCTGATTTATGCGGGTGGGCATTCATGACCGTCGGAGCACCATGGGTTGCCCAACGGGTGTGACCAATGCCGGATTTTCCAGCAAGCGGTTCATGGACCAACAGATCTGAAAGGTTGACCAATTTGCCAACGGCGCGGCGGCGATCGAGGACACCATCCTTCACCGTCGCGATTCCAGCGCTGTCATAGCCGCGATATTCCAGCCGCCTCAGCGCCTCGACAAGAACAGGTGCTGCCTCGTGGTCGCCCAAAATGCCGACAATCCCGCACATGAAATTAACCTTTCTGCTTCGCCGCCTTGGCGGCCTTCAGCTTGCTAAAAAACCGTCTGGCAAAGTTTGCCTTGTTTTCCTGCTTGGCTCGTCCAACGGCCATATCACCAGCCGGCACATTTTTGGTTACGACGGTGCCTGACGCTGTCATTGCCTCGTCGCCCACCGAAACCGGGGCAACCAACAGAGTATTTGAGCCAATGAAAACGCGTTCGCCAATTTCGGTTCGGTGCTTAAACACGCCGTCATAATTACACGTGATCGTCCCAGCGCCGATGTTGCTGTCTGCGCCGACCGTGGCGTCGCCGACATAGCTTAAGTGGTTGACCTTGGCGCCGTCTGCGATCTGAGCGTTCTTAACTTCGACGAAGTTGCCAATTTTCGCGTCATTTGAGATCTCGGCACCCGGGCGCAGCCGGGCGTATGGTCCGACAACAGCACCCGAGCTGACGTGGCAGCCCTCAAGGTGGCTGAACGCACGAATGGAGGCGCCGGATTCAACGGTCACACCTGGGCCGAATACAACGTTCGGTTCGACAACGGCATCTCGCCCAATGTGCGTATCAGCCGAGAAGTACACTGTTTCCGGTGCGATCAGTGTAACGCCGTCCGCAATTGCTTGGCCCCGAGCGCGCGTTTGGAAAATGGCTTCGGCCTGGGCAAGGTCCGCGCGGGTATTGATGCCCAGTGTTTCAGTTTCGTCGCATGTGACAATGCTGACTTTCAGACCTTCCGAACGCCCAATATCGGCG
>JAPPOI010000296.1:0-2526 GCA_028818055.1 Boseongicola sp. | reverse complement strand
TGGAAGCGATGGCCGCCGGTCTTCCGATTGTTGCGCCCAATATCGGCGATATCGGTCAAATAGTATTCGCCAGATGAATTGCCGTTGCCTACCGCTTCAGCCAAGCGAAGCAAGTTGTCCGTTGAAGCCATGACAACGCCAGAATTACAAAGAGTTATGGCGCGTTCTTCGTCGGTCGCATCTTTCCACTCGACAATCTTCAAAAGGTCATCGCCGTCTGTAATCATCCGGCCATATCGTGCCGGGTCGTCCGCGTTGAA
The DNA here is from genome assembly GCA_028818055.1 of Boseongicola sp. Lineage (GTDB taxonomy): Bacteria > Pseudomonadota > Alphaproteobacteria > Rhodobacterales > Rhodobacteraceae > JAPPOI01. The sequence goes on along the minus strand of JAPPOI010000296.1, from coordinate 2,266 downwards.
CGCCAGAAATATGATGTCGCTTCCAGCGGCGCGCTTTTCCGCCATCGCGGTCAGTGTCTCGGGTTGGATAAAAGGAGTGTCGCCGAACAGCATGACCGTATCGCCGCCAGCGCCTGCCAACTCGGGGGCGGCAGTCTTGACGGCATGGGCTGTTCCAAGTTGCTCCTGCTGCCAGGCAATGCGGATTTCGGGGTCCGCTTTGGCTGCCTCCGCCGACACCGCGTCACCGCCATGCCCGACAACCAGAATGCGCCGCCCGTCGAGATCACGCGCCGAGTTCAAAGCATGCGCAAATAGCGGCGCGCCACCGATTTGGTGGAGCACCTTCGGCACATCTGAATTCATGCGCGTGCCTTCGCCCGCGGCCAGCACGATCAAATGGGTGGGCATTTCTGCTCTTTCCTTCTTGTGTCCGCCGTTTTAGCTGCAAAAGTTGGTGTCACAAGCCCCGGCGGCTTCACTTCATATTGCCGGAGGTTACAACGCAGGCGGTGATTTGCCGAGGGAGCGCGCGTGAAAACTGTTGTTTTTGACTTGGATGGCACACTTGCCGACACAAGCGCAGATCTGATCGCGGCGGCCAATGCGTGCTTCGAAGCGCGTGGGCTGGGTCCGCTTCTGGACAAAGAACTGGATAAGTCGACCGCATTTCGCGGCGGGCGGGCAATGCTGACACTTGGCTACAGCCGCCTTGAGCGCTCTGACTTGGCTGAATTGGTCGAATCTGACTATCCGCGTTTGTTGAGCTTTTACGGCGAACACATTGATAATGAGACATTTTTTTATCCAGGCGCGGTGAGCGCTGTCGAAAGGCTAAGATCGAACGGTTTCAAGACGTCAATCTGCACAAACAAACCTGAAGGTCTGGCGCGCACGCTTATGTCCCGTTTGGGTGCAAGCGATCTCTTTGATGCCTTGATAGGTGCGGACACGCTCCCTGTTCGAAAACCCAATCCAACTCCTCTTTTTGAAGCTGTTTCGAGATCGGGAGGGGTTGTCGATCGCTCAGTCCTGATTGGAGACACGGAAACCGACGAAAAAACGGCGCGCGCGGCTGGTGTTCCGTTGGTTCTGGTTGGATTTGGGCCGGAAGGCGACGCTGTTAAACGTCTCAACCCTGACCATATACTGAATGACTACAAAGACTTGCAAGCGGTTGTTGAAGCGCTAATCGCGTGAGACGCTGTTTTTGTTGACCGTTCATCACCGTCCGGGTATTAAATGAACAACTGTTCAATAAATCAAGGAAGTAGTACGTGTTCACAGGATCCATGCGGTTTGATTTAGGCGAAGATGTCGAAGCGCTTCGTGATGTTGTGCACCGGTGGGCACAAGATCGCGTCAAACCGATGGCGGCCGATATTGACCGTGAAAATAATTTCCCGTCTGAGCTTTGGCGCGAGATGGGCGAGCTTGGGCTTCTAGGGATCACGGTCTCTGAAGAATTCGGCGGGGCCGGAATGGGCTATCTGGCGCACACAGTTGCGGCCGAGGAAATCGCGCGCGCCAGCGCCAGCGTGTCTCTGTCTTATGGCGCACATTCCAATCTATGTGTGAACCAGATCAAACTGAACGGCACGGACGAACAGAAATCGGAGTATCTGCCCAAACTCGTTTCCGGTGAGCATGTCGGGGCGTTGGCGATGTCAGAGGCAGGATCGGGTTCCGATGTTGTTTCGATGACGCTTCGCGCCGAGAAACGAAATGATCATTACCGCCTGAATGGCACCAAGTACTGGATCACAAATGGGCCAGACGCAGATGTCTTGGTCGTTTATGCAAAAACCGACCCCGATGCCGGATCCAAAGGCATAACGGCCTTCATCGTTGAGAAATCAATGGTTGGTTTCTCGACCAGCCCGCATTTTGACAAGCTCGGAATGCGCGGTTCCAACACAGCCGAGCTGATTTTTGAAGACGTTCAAGTTCCGTTTGAGAACGTTCTTGGCGAGGAAGGGCGGGGTGTTGCTGTTCTGATGTCCGGATTGGATTACGAGCGCGTTGTGTTAGCCGGAATTGGGCCGGGTATCATTGCTGCTTGTCTGGACGAAGTGATGCCGTACGTGAGCGAGCGAAAGCAGTTTGGGCAGCCCATTGGGTCGTTTCAACTGATGCAGGGCAAAATCGCCGACATGTACACCGCAATGAACTCTGCGCGCGCTTACGTCTATGAAGCAGCCAAGGCATGCGACCGTGGCGACATTACCCGGCAGGACGCTGCGGCATGTTGTCTGTATGCATCAGAAGTGGACATGACCCGAGAGCA
>JAPPOI010000381.1 GCA_028818055.1 Boseongicola sp. | reverse complement strand
CTTGGAGGCGAACAGCGAAATCTCGATGTCGGCAATTCGTTTTGCAACCAAGTCGGGTTGCTCAGGTCGTGCGTGTCGGATGGCGATGTCGGCGTCTCGACGCGTCAGGTCAGACATTTCGTTCGAAGGCACCAACTCGACGCTGATACCCGGATGGGCGCGTCGCAGCGAAATCAGGCACCGGGGAAGAGCGTAGGCCGCCATGGCATCGCTTGAAGTAATCCTGACGGTCCCTTCGATCGCTTGGCTTTGGCCCGTGGCAATTCGGGAAATTTGGGTTGCTGCATCGGCCATGCTTTGAACGTGCACTAATAGTTCGGTTCCGGCCTCGGTGATCTGCATAACCCGGGTGCCGCGCTCAAACAGTGTGAGCTCCAACGTCTCTTCTAAGGCCGAGATTTGGCGACTTAGCGTCGGTTGAGTCTGCCGGAGCGCACGCGCTGCACCTGACAAAGACCCTTGCTCGACCACGGCGAGAAAAGCGCGAATATGGTTCCAGTCAAATGAAACAGCGTCCCAGTTCATAAATTTTCGTATAGATGTTATCCAAATTTCGTCAATTCCATTCAAGTATCAAACAGATGAAAGAGCCGGGGAAATCGCATTCTGGAGATTCTCGATGCTCACCCGTTCGAACGTCCATGACTTAAGACCCACCCTGTCGCTCCTGTGGCTCTTTGCCATTCTCAACATGCTCTTTCGTGACATCCACGAACTGACAATGGCGGGAACAATTAATGAAATTCTCTCGGGAACCGTGAATGGAAACCCAATGTCGGAGACTGTATTGTTGTTTGGTGCCTTTGCAGTTGAGTTGCTGCTTCTGGGGTTCCTGCTTTCTGCCGTTCTCCCCGAGCGCTGGGCGCGCTATTTCAACCTGATCCTGATACCCGTGGCAGTTGCCGGGATGTTTTTCATTCCTCCGGCAGATCCTGATGATGTCTTCTTTGCGGTTGTTGAGCTTTGCGCCTTTGCCGCGGCATTTGTTCTGGCGTGGCGCTGGAAGCCTGACTCTCAGTCATCCGGTTTTCGCGGAGATCATCATGCAGCATGAAAGTATTTTGTCATTGGCACGGCCTGCGCCGGCATACTCTATTCCAGTCTTTTCCCAATCATTTGGAAGTTGGCGCCTATCCGTTGACCGGAGCCCATTTGAGCCGGAAGCTCTCGCTGGACATTATGACCAGATGTCAGAGGACTGGCACAACATTATTGACCGTCACGGCTTTGCTTCTGCCTATGCGGACATGATCGCACGTGTCATGCGGCATCCTTTATATCGCCAAGACCAGCCATCGCTGCGCGTTCTGGATGCGGGCGTAGGCACAGGAGCCATGTCTTTGGCGTTTCGTGAGAAGGTCGACGCCCACCTGCACTTGGATGCCGTTGATATTTCACAGGGCATGCTTCAGCAGGCAAAAGCTCGGCTTGAACACCCGAACACGACGCTCAACCTTGGACAGTTCGATCTTGTCGCTCTGCCATACCAAGATAACACATTCGACGTCATACTTGCCGCTCACGTCATCGAGCACTTGCCCGACCCACAAATCGCTTTGGCGGAACTGTGCCGGGTTTTGAAACCAGGTGGTATCCTGATCTGCAGCATAACGAGGGCGTCTTTCGTCGGAGCATTAGTTCAGTTGATGTGGCGGACACATCGAGTTTCACGATCCGTCGCGCTGGGTTGGCTCCGTGGATGTGGATTGCAGTCCGTTCGAGATTTTTCATTTGGCAAAACGACCGCTGCGCACAGGTTCAGCTTGGCGTATGCCGGTAGGAAGCCACACTTCGGTGACGTTTCAGCTTAATGTCAAATCCATGAAATCTTTTCTCTGTCCAGGCGCCACTGAACGCGACCGGGGTAATCTGAAACGATGGCATCGACACCAAAATCGATCATTCGGTCGATTTCTTCAGGTTCATTCACGGTCCAAACGGCAACGACAAGGCCGAGGCTCTGCGCCTTGGCAACATCTACTGCGTTTACGTCATTCACGTGCGGGCACCAAAACGCTCCGCCCGCTTTGGCCAATAGCAATGGTATTTGATCTTCTCGACCGGAAAGGTTTGGGCTGCCATGTTCTGAATTATTGGTGCCGCTGAAGGGACTCGAACCCCCGACCCCATCATTACGAATGACGTGCTCTACCATCTGAGCTACAGCGGCGCTCCATGACCTAGGCGGCCCTGAAACCAGTGTAAAAGGTCCCGATCTCGGCGGCAGCCAGGTCGTCCTTTTGCACAGCGATCATTTAGACAGTGAGTCATCATCGCGCAAGGCGCATTTCGTGGTGATGTTCCCAGCAAGCTAAGGCAATTAAAGAACTGCAAGGCGGCTCAAGAGCGGCCTGAGGCTAATCGCTCGAATAGTTTTCGCGCAGCACGTTTTTCTGCACTTTGCCCATCGTGTTCCGCGGAAGCTCACCCACAAACTCGTAGCGTCGGGGATGTTTGAAACGTGCAAGCCTGCCTGTAATTGCATCGTCGATCCGTTCAGCAACGCGATCGGCATCAGTATCGACAACAACGACGGCAACGATCGCCTCTCCAAAGTCTAAATCCGGAATTCCGACAACTGCGGATTCAATTACACCATCGACGTCGTTCAGAACGTCTTCGATCTCCTTGGGATAGACGTTGTATCCGCCGGTGATGATCAGATCTTTCGCACGCCCGACGATTGAAAGATATCCGTCATCGCTGATCTTTCCCAAGTCACCCGTGATGAAGAACCCGGTATCCCGAAGTTCTTCTGCGGTCTTTTCCGGCATCTCCCAGTAGCCCTTGAAGACATTGGGACCGCGGACCTCAATCATTCCAACCTGATCGTCTTTGACCAGCTGGCCCGTTTCGGGATCCGTGATTTCAATCTCAACGCCAGGCAACGGCATCCCGACCGTTCCGGCGCGGCGGTCACCGACATATGGGTTCGATGTGATCATGTTTGTTTCAGTCATGCCGTAACGTTCAAGAATGGCATGCCCGGTTCGAGCGGTGAACTCGACATGGGTTTCGGCCAAAAGAGGCGCACTTCCAGAGATGAACAGGCGCATGCCGTCGACCAGTTCTTTTGTGAGCCGCCCGTCGGACAAAAGCCTCGTATAGAATGTTGGGACACCCATCATCAGAGTGGAATTTGGCAGTGCCGCGATGATCGCATCAAGGTCGAACTTTGCCATGAAGTTTACCCGCAACCCCGAAAGCAACGCCGTATTCAGCGCCACAAATAATCCGTGAGTATGAAAGATGGGCAACGCGTGGATAAGGCGGTCGCTTTTGGTGATTTGCCAACCTTCGACAAGAGACACGGCGTTCGAAAGAAGGTTATCGTGCGACATCATCGCACCCTTCGAGCGCCCGGTCGTTCCCGAAGTATAAAGAAGCCCCGCAAGGTCGTGTGCAGTCCTGTCTGCCGCGGCGAACTCATCGGGCATCGCGTCAAGATTTGCGGTCAGACTTCCTGAGCCATCACCATCCAGTGTCAAAACTGCTGCGCCTAAAGGTTCCGCCAATTCCGCTATCGTGACTTCCGATGCCGGGTCGCACACAATTACACTGGGCCGCGCGTCGGCGATGAAGTACGCCAGCTCATCTCGTTTGTATGCGGTATTGAGCGGCATGAAGACACCGCCAGCTTGAAGGGCTGCGGCATAAAGAGCGACCATCTCAAATGTTTTTGGGGCCTGAACGACAATACGGTCGCCGACATCGAAACCCGATGCCCGAAGAACGTGTGCAAGACGCGCCGACATGCGAACGAACTCGCGATACGTCAGCGGGTCGCGCTCGCTGCACTCAAGAAAGACATCATCATTCGAATGGTGGGGCGCAATCAGATGATCATAGAGATGATTTGTCACGTGGCTCGCTCGAAACGAAGGGAAGCAGAACAGTCTCTACATGGATGGCCCACGCACCCGATCGCAGCAAGCGTTCATACATTTCGCTATTGAGATATTTGCCTAGATTGCACGCGCGTTAGTCAAGCTTGCCTAACGCGTGCGCCAAATCCAAAAGCCGGCGTCTTTGCGAGTCTGGGATCGAGAAGTAAGAACGTAGAAGCGAGAATGCCTCTTTCTCTTTCACAAGCGCCTCGTCGTTCAGATCTTCCTCTGAACTGTTATCGAGTTCGGCTTCGTCGTCATGAACACCCATGAAGTAGTACGCGACAGACACACCCTGCGCTTCGGAGATATTCCAAAGCCTCGAAGCAGAAACGCGGTTCATCGCCGTTTCATACTTCTGAATTTGCTGGAACTTCACACCCACTTTTTCTGCGAGTTGCTGCTGCGACATGCCTTCAAGCCATCGTCTGCGGCGAATTCTTTTGCCGACATGAACGTCGATCGGATTTTGCATTCTGCCCACCTGTTTCTTTACTCGTACTGTGC
>JAPPOI010000298.1 GCA_028818055.1 Boseongicola sp. | reverse complement strand
CCCGGGCTCTACGCCGGCGAGGACAGGCGTATCGCGCGGAATGTCGTAGACCCCGAGCCGACGCTTGAACCGACGGTTTGGCCGGCTGGCGTTGTGATCGAAGGCCTCGACGTCGTACGAGCAACGCCGCTCAAAGGCTTGGTGCTAACCCTGTCGCTGATCGCTCTCATGGTCGATGTACTTGCCTCGCTATGGCTTTCCGGTCGATTGAGCGGCCCTCGGGCCCAGACGATTGCCGTGGTTTTGGCAGCAGTTCTGACACTCCCTCAGGCAAGCGAAGCCCAAACCGTGGAAGAACTGCAAAAAGAACTACTGGCAGCGTCTGAAGTTTCGTTGGCCTACGTCGTGACCGGCAATTCTCGGCTGGACGGCGTGTCCGAGGCTGGTCTTCGTGGGTTATCCAACGTCTTGTTCCGCCGCACATCGATCGAACCCGCCGATCCGATCGCCGTGAATCTTGAGACGGACGAGCTATCCGTTCATCCTTTCCTGTATTGGCCCGTGACGCCAGATCAGCCACGGCCGTCCGCTGATGCTTATGCAAAACTCAACCGGTACCTGCGTACGGGCGGCATGATCCTTTTCGATACGCGGGATTCTGATACAGCACGATTTGGTGCCAGCAGTCCAAATGGAAGAAAACTCCAAGAACTTGCTCTGCCGTTGGACGTGCCGCCGCTTGAGCAGATCCCAAGCGACCATGTGCTGACACGGACATTCTATCTGCTTCAGGATTTTCCGGGACGCCATGTCTCGCGCGATGTCTGGGTCGAAGCTGCGCCGGCGGACGCTGAACAGGCCGAAGGCATGCCGTTCCGAAATCTCAACGACAACGTCACTCCGATTCTGATTGGCGGCAACGATTGGGCATCCGCATGGGCCATCGATCGCAACGGCGCTCCGATGTATCCGGTTGGACGCGGATTTGCTGGCGAACGTCAGCGCGAGATCGCATATCGCTTTGGCGTGAACCTGATCATGCACGTGCTGACCGGCAACTATAAATCCGACCAGGTTCATGTTCCGGCTCTCTTAGACAGGCTCGGCCAATGAAGATGCCTGTTTCAAAATTCAATCCGTTGATGGACACGAAGCTTTCTTGGGAGGCTGCCTCCTAATGGAAAACGGCACCATCATATTCGACCCGCTTCTGCCGTGGCCCTCTGTTTGGGCTGGTATCGCACTAGCTGCACTGTTCATTGGCATTGCAGTCATGCGCAATCTCAAGGGGTGGTGGCTCCGTGCCTTGTCGCTTGGTGTCCTGTTGCTGGCCATCGCGAACCCGGCGCTCCAGGTCGAAGATCGCGACCCACTGACGGACATTGTGCTGCTTGTTGTCGATGAAAGCGCCAGCCAGCGCGTGGCCGACCGGCCCGACCAAACCGCCCAAGCGATTGCCACTGTCGAAAGCGAGATCTCACAGCTTGAGAATAGCGAATTGCGTATTGTTCGCATGGGCGACGCCGAAGGTAATCAAGGCACGCTTCTGATGGACGCCTTGGCCACGGCCATGGCCGAAGAACCTCGCGGTCGATTGGCGGGTGCCATCTTGCTCAGCGACGGCCAATTGCACGATATCGAACGTCTGCCGGACCTTCCGGCGCCCTTGCACTTCTTGATGACCGGGCAGGACGATGATTGGGATCGCCGCCTCATCGTCACGAACGCCCCGGCCTTCGCGATCCTTGATGAACCCGTCACACTGACGTTGCGCATCGAAGATCAGGGCGCAGTACCGGCCGACATTGGTGACAGCGCGGAAATCCAGATCTCGGTTGATGGCGAAGACCCGCAGCTCTTCGAGGTCCCAACCGGCCAGGACCTCGATCTCCCGGTCACGCTGCGCCATGGCGGGACGAACGTCATCCAATTCACCTTGCCCGAACAAGCCGGCGAACTGACAGATCGTAACAACTCCGCCGTGGTTCAAATCAACGGCGTGCGTGACCGGCTTCGCGTGCTTCTGGTCTCCGGTGAGCCTCATGCAGGTGAACGCACATGGCGTAACCTCCTGAAATCCGACGCCTCGGTCGATCTCGTTCACTTCACCATCCTGCGCCCGCCCGAAAAGCAGGACGGCGTCCCGGTCAATGAACTCAGTCTCATCGCCTTCCCGACACGCGAGTTGTTTCTCGACAAGATCGATGAATTCGACCTGATCATTTTTGATCGTTACAAACGCCGCGGTATCTTGCCCGCCATCTATCTCGACAACGTCCGCCAGTACGTCGAAGCCGGCGGCGCGCTTTTGATCGCAGCCGGCCCCGATTTCGCGACTGCCGAAAGCATCTACCGCTCACCCCTTTCCGAAATTTTGCCCGCTGCGCCAACCGGTCGGGTGATCGAGGATCCCTACCGCCCTCAGGTGACGGACCTTGGCCAAAGACACCCGGTCACCGAAGGCTTTCAGCCGCTTGCCACCGATGCCCCCGACGCGGAACCAACGTGGGGCCGCTGGATGCGTCTGGTCGATGTGGCTCCCAATGCAGGCTCCGTGGTCATGTCCGGAACCGAAGACCGACCTCTCCTGGTGCTCGATCGCGTGGGCACCGGGCGCGTCGCGCTCTTGGCATCTGACCATGCCTGGCTCTGGTCGCGCGGCTTCGATGGCGGCGGCCCGCAGTTGGAACTTCTCAGACGCCTCGCGCATTGGATGATGAAGGAACCAGACCTCGAAGAAGAGGCGCTGACAGCCACTGCCGAAGGTCAGACCATGACGATCTCGCGTCGCACACTTGGCGACACGGCCGGCGACGTCACGGTCACCGGACCGGATGGCACCGTCACTGTCCTGTCGCTGGAAGAGATCAGTCCAGGCCGGTTCACCACCACGTTTGACGGGCCCGAGATCGGTCTTTACCGAATTGTCGAAGGTGATCAGGAAACCGTCATTGCGCTCGGGCCAGCGGCACCACGGGAATTCGAAAACACGATCGCCAGTGCGGAATTGCTCGACGAACCGGTTGCCGCAACGCGCGGCGGTGTTCGCAAGATCAGCGAAGGCGTACCCGATATTCGAACCATCCGCGCGGGGCGCGTCGCCAATGGGCGCGGTTGGATCGGCATCACGCCACGTGGCGCCTATCTGACAGCTGATGTCCGAGTTTCAGCACTCCTGCCAGCATGGGTGATGCTGCTCCTGGCATCCCTATTGGCAATCGGCGCATGGCTCTACGAAGGCCGCCGCTGACTTCTTTCTGGGTTAAATACTCCGGGGGTGAATTGGCCAAAGGCCAAGAGGGGGCAGAGCCCCCGCAGGCGCGATTTGCGCAGCAAAACGCAATTATAACTGCCGCACTATTCTCCGGGGCGCTTCAATTCGAAAAGCTCGGTGATGCGGCTGTAGTCCCGGTATCCCAGCCGTGTAAGCGGTTGATATTTCAGAACATTAAAACGACCGTCTGAAACACAATCGTCGCGAAGATGCACGCCAACGACTTCCCCCAAGACCAGAAAGTTGTGATCCCCCTTCAAGGTAACGATTTCTGTCAGCCTGCATTCCAGAGAAGCTGGTGATCCGGCCACGCGCGGGCAATCAATCACTGTGCATTCCGCCTTTTCAACGCTGGCGTGGCTGAATTCGTCCACGTCGCGGCCCCATGGCCCGGAACTCACGTTCATGACGTCCCGCATTGCGTATTCAACGACATTCACGGTGAAGACACCGGTGTCGCGGATATTGCCGACGCTGTCCTTGGTGTCGCCACGGTCAGCCTTGGCGCTTGTCGACGCAAACATCACCTGTGGCGGTACATAGGCCACGGCGTTGAAGAACGAATAGGGCGCAAGATTGTCAGTCCCGTCAGAGCCACGCGTTGATATCCAGCCGATCGGGCGCGGGGTCACGATGGCGTTGAATGGGTTATGCGCCAGTCCGTGGCCGTCTTCGGGTCGATAGAACACGTCGGTCTCCTTGATATTTGTACAGGACCTAGCTCCGTGCTACGCGCGAGACCAGAGGAAACCGCAGACGTCATGGAACTCAGGCCAGAAAACGACAACGACTGGTGGGAAGTGGAAGCCCTGTTCGACCTGGCGTTCGCACCGGGGCGCGAGGCTTTGTCGTCTTATCGCCTGCGTGATGGTGTGCCGCCCGTTGACGATCTCTGCCTGGTCGCACGCGACGATGATGGTATCCTTGCAGCCGCCATCCGCTTCTGGCCTGTGCAAGTCGGCGATGCACCATCTTTGCTTCTGGGGCCAATTGCGGTTCACCCAACCCGGCAGGGCGAAGGCTTGGGCGCATTCCTGATGGAAGAAGCTCTTGGCCGCGCAACACATTGGGATCGCGTCATGTTGGTCGGGGACGCGCCTTGCTACGGGCGCTTGGGATTTCTGCAACTCGGCGGTGTCGCCATGCCGCCGCCACCCAGTCCGGGTCGTGGGCGGGGGGGCG
>JAPPOI010000206.1 GCA_028818055.1 Boseongicola sp. | reverse complement strand
GAATTGCCTGAATGGACCGCTGGCGCACATTTGGATGTCGTCGTCGCGCCCGAGTATCTGAGGCAGTACTCGATGTCGGGAAATCCCGAAGACAGGTCCAAATATCAAATCGCCGTTCTGCGAGAAGAGCATGGTCGTGGTGGTTCGGCACTGATGCACCGGATCTTCACTGAAGGTCGCAAAGTCTTCATTTCCGAACCCATCAACCATTTTCCATTGGTTGAAGACTCGTCGATTTCTTACCTGATGGGAGGCGGCATCGGCATCACTCCAATGGTCGCGATGGCCCACCGACTTCATGCTTTGAATATGCCCTTCGAACTTCACTACTCGGTTTCGTCCAGATCTGCTGCTGCATTCTTGGCCGACATTGAAGGCTTCGCTTGGCGAGACCGCTTGCATTTACATATTTCAGATGAAGGTACGCGGGCAGAGTTGGGTGACTTGTTTCGCAAGGCGCAACCGGGATGCAATGTCTACGCGTGCGGTCCCGACAACTTCATGGCAGGAGTTGTGACCGCCGCCATTGAAGCCGGCATTCCAGAAGACAGCTGCCACGTCGAATATTTTTCGCCGCCAGAGGTTCCCAAGTACGAAAACTATCCGTTCACGCTGCGATTGGCCAAATCTGGACGAGATATTGCTGTCAGCGCAGACCAAACCGCGACCGAGGCTTTGGCGGACGCGGGCATTCATGTTTCGGTGAAGTGCTCAGACGGCATTTGCGGTGTCTGTAGCTGCGGTATCGTTTCAGGTGAAGTTGAACACCGCGATTTCGTTCTGTCGAACAAAGAGCGTGAAACCAAGATCATCCTTTGTCAGTCTCGAGCTGCGAAAAAAGACGGCTTGATTGAGATCGATCTCTAGCCCGAATGCGCGTAACGCACGAATGCGAACTTCTGACCATCGGGCGACCAGCAAGGGACGTTTATTGTGCCCTGACCACCTAAAAGTTTCACCAGTGTTTCAGCACGCCCGCCTTCTTGCGGCATCACCCGCAATTCGACTTCGAGGTCTTCGGGGTGACCCTCAGTTCCGGGAGGGTATGCCAGATACAGGACACTTCGGCCGTCCGGCGAAGGATGTGGAAACCAGTTCACACGTTCATCGTCCGTCATTCTTTCTGGTGCTCCACCTTCCGCTGGGATGCGCCACACGGCGACTTCTCCCTCGCGTTCGCCGCTGAACCACATCCAGTTCCCCCTCGCCGTGCAGTCCGGTCCATCGCAATGATCGAAACCAAACGTCAAGCGGACCTCTTGGCCACCTTCCGCTGGAATTGTGTGAATATCAAAGATGCCATCGCGCCGCGCTGTGTAAGCAAGTGTTTGCCCGTCCGGCGACCACCCATGCCAGTAAGATCCGCCTTGCGAAATCAGTTCAGGCTCGCCACCGGCAACGGGCATGGTGAAGATTTGAGCGCCGACATCATAGTTTCGGTTCGTCAAAGCAAACAACTCGCCGTCAGGCGAAACACCATGATCATTGTTCAATGCTTGGAGCGAGCCGGTATCAACTCGAACCAGTTTTGGAGCGTCCAGCGGGACGCGGAACAAAGCACCGCCGCCGTTAACGACAAGGGCATCGTTGCTCGGCATCCAATTCGGAGCTTCGATACGGGAATTTACTTTAATTAGAGTTGATTGCGTGCCGGTATTGAAGTCAAAGATGACAACTTCACTGATCACTTTGGTCATTTCGGCACATATGAAAACTCGCGAAAGACAGCTTCGGCGGCTTGCCCGGAGATGTCGTAAGCGACCATGCCAACGAAGGCGCCAGTGAATGACGCATGCTCTCCTCGACCGCCTTCGTCTGACACAAGCGAAGCATCAAGCTGCGGACCGATCTTTTGAAATTCCGCATCGCCAACGGCCGCATAGAATTGTTGCGTTGCATGATCGACTTCAACCGCAAGACGGACAGGTCCATCATCGATGGGAATAGACACCTCCAGCGACAGCGTCAGCGCCCCGTCGGGCCAGTCGCCCAGGCATGACTCCAACCGCAAAACACGCCCAAGCTCATCGTCATGTGAAACCAAAATTGCGTGGAATTTTGAACGGTTATAGTAAGTCGTTAAACCGGCGGCATGCTGATATTGCCTTGGGTCAACCGTCACAACAGTCTCGGCACGATAGACAAAGTCTTGCTGACGTCGTGCGACCAAAGACTGCTCGAACCATGAGCCTAGACTTTCTCGCCCGATCAGCGTCAGGCCATGGCCATCCAGTCGAAACAGACGGTCGGTAAATGGGGTCCGGAGCCACTGGAAGTCGGGATGCAACGTGCCTTCCGTTAGGTCGTAGGTCGCGCCCTCGCGCGGCTCAGCTGTGACGTCTACAGGCACATACTCGCGCGCCAGCAGACCGCCAGCTTCAAGGTAAAGCCAATCGTCCTGCCCCCAGACACACCGCTCAATCCCAGTTTCGCGGCCTAGCGGACAAAAACGCCCCTCGCCATCTGGCCCAGATATGGGACGCCCCATGAGAAAGGTGTGCCAGACTTCACCATCGGGACTTTCAACGTACTGACCGTGGCCTGTTCGCTGAATCGCATGATCTGGCGCGCCATGTGCCGTCATCAGAAAGGTATTTGGGTGATCTTCGTAGGGCCCAAGGATGTCGCGCGACCGGGCCATCGTAACGGCATGATCGTAGCCGGTGCCACCTTCTGCGACCGTCAGGTAATACCAGCCGTTTCTTTTGAAGATATGTGGCGCTTCAGTCAGACCACGGGGTGACCCGTCATAAATGTTGACTGCATCACCAATGAGACCGTTTTCAGGTGACCACTCTTGCAGAAGTATTCCGTCGAAGCTCGCATGCTTTGGGTTACCACCAGTGCCCTCGCCCCGATGATTCCAGCGCATGTTCATAAACCATTTGCGTCCGTCATCGTCGTGGAACAGCGACGGATCAAAACCGCTGGAGTTAACGTACCAAGGGGCCGACCAGTTTCCATCAATCGTTTCGCAGCACGTGATGTAGTTGTGAGCATCCTTGAACGCCCCGTCGAGCCGTTTAACGTCCGTGTAGACCAACCAAAATTTACCATCGGAGTGCGACAGGCAAGGCGCCCATATGCCACCGGAGTCCGGATTACCCCGCATGTCGAGCAATTCAGCACGATTCAAAGGCGCCGAGACAAAATCCCAGTTCGCCAGATCTGTGGAGGCATATATCCGAACGCCAGGATACCATTCAAATGTGGATGTCGCGATGTAATAGGTTTCACCAACCCGACAGATCGAAGGATCTGGATGGAATCCCGGCAAAATCGGGTTGATGATCATAGGCTTAAGCCTCGACTGGGGTTGGCGCCATGAGCTTGGATGCGGCGTCTGGCCCGAGTGCATCAGGACGATCACAAGACGTTGTCATCGTAACTACCTGACCGGTCTCGCCTGCCTTCAGAACGCCGGTCATGACCTCAACCGCATGCAACGACATCTCAAGCGAACACCGATGCGGTCCACCTTCTTGAATGGCGCGAACCATGTCAGCCAATCCCGAGACGCGGTAGTTGGCTTGCTCGCCATCGTTGATCACGCCAAACGGATGATTCCACGGCGCAACCTCGGCTGGAGATTCATCAATTCCGGCCATTTCCAATTTGCCCGCGAAGAAGTTCGGATCAGGAAGGAAAAGGCTTCCTTTGGAACCGTATAGCTCCATCGGAGCGTGCCGATGTCCGCCCCAAACATCCCAACTGGCCACCAATGTGACAACCGCGCCCGAAGCAAACTCGAGAACCGAATGAATGGTGGTCGGTGTTTCGACCGGTATCTGTTCGCCTTTACGGGGCTCGCTGGCGATTGTCCGGGTCGCGTCCGGTGTGGTCGCAAATCCCGCCACACGCGTCACGGGACCGATCAGTTGGATAAGGTTGATCACATAGTACGGTCCCACATCCAAAATCGGGCCAGCACCCGGCAGGAAAAAGAAGTCAGGGTTCGGATGCCAATGCTCCATCCCATGGCTCATGACGAATGCCGTACCGCCGGTAACTGTGCCCACGGCTCCATCATCAATCAGTTTTCTGGCTTGCTGATGCGAGCCTCCCAGAAATGTATCTGGCGCTGATCCGACCCGCAGGCCATTGGCATCCGCCAGAGACTTCAAAGCCGCGCCCTCTTCCAAAGAAAGAACAAATGGCTTCTCCGAATAGACGTGCTTACCTGCCTTTAAACATGCCGACGAAACCTCAAAATGGGCAGCCGGAATCGTGAGGTTCACAACGATATCGATATCGTCGGCGGCAAGAAGTTCGTCAACCGTGCAGGCACGGACACCAAATTCGGTTGCGCGTGACTGAGCCGCTTCCAGATTGATGTCAGCAACTGCGCGCATTTCGATCCCCTTGAACATGGGGCCAAGCCTCAGATACGCCGCAGAGATATTACC
>JAPPOI010000183.1 GCA_028818055.1 Boseongicola sp. | reverse complement strand
GGAGCATGGAAAGTGTTCCAGTGTCGCCTGATACGGTCAGCGATGGCACGTAGCGAAGTGTTCGGGATTTCGTCGAAACACTGACAACAACCATTTTTGATACGGACAGCAAAGAAAGCCTTTTACTTTTGATTGAGGAAGCGCCGGTGCCATGGGGCTCGCTTTTTTTGTCTCTGACCGCCGATCCGCCAATTCCAGTGTCACGCTTCGTGGCTTCGGGACTTGCTCCGAACCCGTTTGAAGCCGACACGCTTGAGAAGACATTCGCGGGCGCGGAAGTCACGGTGATCTACACACCTGCGGCGGAGCCCAAGTGAGTGCTTGGCTGATATCGCTGGAAGGCACTGAAGCTGGGAAGCAGGTTGCCCTGTTCCTCGCTTTGATGGCCGCTTTCCTGCACGCGCTATTTGGGGCCCTGCAAAAGGGCAAATATGATCCTTACACCACGCGAACGGCAATTGATGCCAGCTATGCGCTGATCATGCTGCCTGTTGCTTTGTTTTTGGTGCCTTGGCCAGAACCCGAGGTTTGGTCATTGTTCGCGATCGCGTGGGTCATCCATGTTGGCTACAAACTGCTGCAAGCGTCTGCCTACAGCTATGGTGCCTACACGGTTGTCTATCCCGTGGTTCGCGGCACTGGTCCGGTCTTTACGGTCATCGGCGCTGGGATTCTGTTTGGCGAGACATTTGGCGGCATTCAATGGCTGGGCGTTGCGACGCTGGCTTCAGGCATTCTTGGCTTGGCGGTTTATAACTTGCGCCATGTCACCAGTGAACGCGCTTTGCTGCCGCGTGCGTTGGGCTTGGCGGTTTTGACGGGCGGGTTTGTCGCGCTTTATACGACTTGGGACGCCTTCGTGATCCGTGCCACTGCTGACCCTCTTACGTTCGTGGCGTGGTTTTTCTTCCTTGATGGGCTGGCATTTCCGATTGCCTATTTGATTTGGCATCGCGGTCGGGTTCCGCGGCCTTTCGCACCGCTTGCGAAACTGGGTATAACGGGCGCAATCGTGGCGATTTTTTCCTTTGGTGGCATCATGTTGGCGACGCGACTGGACAAAGTAGGCGAGGCTGCAGTTTTGCGGGAAACCAGCGTGGTTTTTGCAGCTCTGATCGCGTTCTTGCTTTGGGGTGAACGCGTTGGGCCGCGCCGATTGTCGTTAATGGGTCTTATCGCGCTGGGCGCAGTCTTGGTGGAATGGGGCGGTTAGCCGTTGCAGGCCACCCCATGACGCACTAACTCACTGGGCATGGAAGAAAGACCGCTGAACCCCGTTGTAAAACAAGTCCTCGATCTGGGACCACCGATCCTGTTCTTCATCGCGTATTTAAGAATGCGCGATCAAACGTACACCATTGGGGGCACGGACTATGATGGGTTCATCGTAGCGGCAGCGATATTTGTTCCAATTCTACTGGTGAGCATCGGCATACTGTGGAAGCTCACGGGCAAACTTAGCCGTATGCAGGTCTTCACGGCCGTAATGGTTGTGATCTTTGGCGGCCTGACGGTCTGGTTCAACGACGAACGCTTCTTCAAGATGAAGACGACCTTGGTCTACGGCCTTTTTGCAGTGATCCTTGGGATCGGGCTTGCGCAAGGGCGGTCGTATCTGGCGTGGGTCATGTCCGAGTTTCTGCCGATGGCGCATGAAGGCTGGATGATTTTGACAAGAAGATTGGCCGCTTTCTTCGCAGGTCTGGCCGTCGCGAATGAAGTTGTTTGGCGGACGATGTCGACGGATGCGTGGGTCAAGATCGAGACCTTTGGCTTCCCGATCTTGATGTTCATCTTTTTGTGGCTGCAAATCGTCTCTCTTCATCGGTTTGTCGATGATGAGACACCAGAG
Source organism: Boseongicola sp. (assembly GCA_028818055.1). Classification (GTDB taxonomy): domain Bacteria; phylum Pseudomonadota; class Alphaproteobacteria; order Rhodobacterales; family Rhodobacteraceae; genus JAPPOI01. The sequence continues at coordinate 2,567 of JAPPOI010000183.1, read as the reverse complement.
CCCGGCGACGGTTAACTGAGAGACTGCTGTTCGACCTATTTCTGGCCGAACATGACCTTGTTGGCTTTTTCCTTTTCTTCGTCCGTTTGCTTGCGATTTCGCAGATCTTCCCGCAAGGCTTTACCTTTTTGAACGGCCGGTCGTTGCCAAACTTCGTCCAGCCAACGGGCAAAGTGCGGTTTGTCGTCCAGCGTCTGCTCTTGCCCTTGCCAATTCTGAGCCCATGGCCAAATCGCCATGTCCGCGATCGAGTAGAAATCGCCTGCCACAAATGCATTTTCCGCGAGCCGGTCGTTCAACACGCGATAAAGACGTCCAACTTCGTTGCGGTATCTATCCTGAGCGTATGGCAGAACCTGAGGCGGGTTCAGTCCCGGCGCATACTTCAGAAAATGGTGCGCCTGACCTGCCATTGGTCCAATGCCGCCCATCTGCCACATTAGCCATTGATCAACGACAATCGAGTCTCGTTCCGATTGGCCGTAGAACTGGCCGGTTTTCCGAGCGAGGTATTGCAGAATCGCGCCTGACTCAAAAATTGAAATTGGGTCACCGTCAGGTCCTTTTTGATCGATGATTGCCGGCATCCGGTTATTAGGTGAAAGCTTCAGGAATTCGGGTTCAAACTGATCGCCCTTGCCGATGTCCACCAGATGAAGGTTGTAGTCCAACCCCATTTCTTCCAATGCGATGCTGATTTTCCAACCATTCGGTGTTGGCCAATAATATAGGTCAATCGGTGCAGACATGAGTTCTCCTTAACGTTCTGAGGAAGAATGGTGTTCCTTTCGGAAGAGGCAAGTGAAAACACCGTGAGGCCTTTGCCTGCTCTTGACGTCTTGCCGTTAGCACAGTACCCAAAATTCATCGTGGCGATTTGTTCACCGGATTGCGGGCCACGTTAAAAAATTCCGCTAAAGAGGTCAGGGACGGTTTCGCCCCCGGCGCTCACGCGGTGGGGGCTTTATTTTTGGAAAGGAGGCGTCCCCATGCCACAGGATTGGAAAAAACGCACGAAGCTGGTGCATGGCGGCATTCGACGCAGCCAATACGGCGAAGTTGCCGAGCCGATTTTTCTGACACAGGGATTTGTTTACGACAGCGCTGAGCAGGCCATGCAGCGCTTCGAAGATGCCGGCGATGATGAATTCATCTACGCGCGTTACGGAAACCCTACTGTTCGCATGTTCGAAGAACGCATTGCGCTCTTGGAGGGCGCAGAGGATGCCTTTGCAACCGCCAGCGGAATGGCGGCCGTCAATGCTGCATTGGTGTCCATGCTGAAAGCCGGGGATCATGTTGTGTCGGCGCGGGCGCTATTCGGGTCCTGTTTGTACATTCTGGAAGAAATCCTGACCCGTTACGGGGTCGAGGTGACATTCGTCGATGGTACCGACCTTGATGCTTGGCGCGCTGCCGTCAGGCCAGACACCAAGGTCGTTTTTCTTGAAACGATGTCCAACCCGACGCTCGAAGTCATTGACCTTAAGTCTGTCGCTGAGATCGCGCATGATGTCGGTGCAACAGTGATCGTGGACAACGTATTTGCGACACCAGTGTTTAGTCAGGCAATTGAGCTTGGAGCGGACGTGGTAGTTTATTCGGCCACCAAACATATCGACGGTCAGGGCCGTGTTTTGGGTGGCGTCGTTCTGGGAACGCGGGAATACATCCGCAAAACCTTGGAACCCTATCTGAAGCATACAGGTGGCGCGATGTCGCCATTCACTGCGTGGCTATTGCTTAAAGGGCTGGAGACACTGGAATTGCGCGTTCGGGCGCAAGCTGATGGTGCAATGGCGATCGCCGAGGCGCTGCAAGGCAACCCGAAACTGACTAGGGTCGTTTACCCCGGATTGCCGGATCATCCGAATTTCGAAATCGCACAAGAGCAATTGGAGCGGGGCGGTACCGTCATCGCCTTAGAAGTCGATGGTGGCCAAGCCGCTGCCTTCCGCTTCTTGAATGCGCTTAAGATTGCGGTGATTTCTAACAATCTTGGTGACGCCAAAAGCATCATTACGCATCCAACCACCACTACCCATCAACGCCTAACGGAAGAACAAAGAGCAGAGCTCGGTATCACGCCTGGTCTTGTGCGGCTGTCGGTTGGCATTGAGGATCCGGACGACCTGATTGCGGACATTAGCCAGGCGCTTGACGCGGTATGAGCGCGATCATCGTTCGCAGCAGTCGGGAGTCTGATCTCGAGGCGCTGGGCGCGCTGTTTCACCGAAGCGTGCGCGAGGGGGCCAGTCGCATGTATTCGCCAGAACAGTGTGCCGCATGGTCGCCCATGGTTCCTGCCGGTGACGCATGGCGCCAAAGATTGGCGCCACTGGATACGGTCGTTGCCGAACGCAACGGCTGCATCATCGGATTCATGTCGTTTGAACCCAAGGATGGCTACGTCGACTTTGCCTTCGTCGCCCCAGAGGAAATGGGGAAGGGCGTTGCCGCCGCGCTTTACGCAGTCGTTGAAGGCAGGGCCCGATCTGTGAGGCTTGAACCCATCACCACCGCCGCCAGTGGGGACGAGGAGGACGTCGTCCGGGCCATCATCCTGG
>JAPPOI010000233.1 GCA_028818055.1 Boseongicola sp. | reverse complement strand
GAACTGTTCCCGGAGGCATCTCACCCTGCGCACGGGCAACGGTTGGCATCAATGTACCTTTCAGGAGTGCTGCCGCACCCACGGTCATTGCCGTACCGGTTAATAGAGTGCGACGCGTCAGCATTGGAGCTTCCTGTGTCATTATCTAGTCCTTTCAGATGGATACACGGGCAGCTTGATGCCCGATGGAATGGAATTTTGATTGGATGCTTGGCGGGGAATGATCTGAACTCGGGAAGTGAGGTCACTCACCGTAGTCGAAAATCGACTTATCAGTCCGATCATGATCGTTCCTCCGTTAGCTCTGAACTGAGTTAACGGGATGGACGAAAATGATTAGCCGGGTGATTTCGACATCACTGTTCGAGAAATTCGAAAGATCAGTTTGCCGAGCTTCACAAATCCGAACACAGCGATCGCAGGCCACGTAAGAGCCAAGATGCAGTCGGCTCATATTCTTGATGAGCACATCTCATTTGCCTTGGTTTCGCCGACGTGTCATGGCACGCGCTGACAAAAGGAAAACTCGCTCATTATGACTGACGCTCTTTCAAAGATGCTTGCGGATCGAGATTGGATCCTGGCAGACGGCGCGACCGGAACAAACCTGTTCAATATGGGATTGTCTTCTGGCGATGCGCCCGAGTTCTGGAACGTTCAGTCCCAGGATAAGGTTCGCGCTCTCTACTCCGGCGCAGTCAATGCGGGGTCAGACCTTTTCCTGACAAACACGTTTGGTGGCAACGCGTCCCGATTAAAGCTTCATGATGGTCAGAACCGGGTGGGCGAGCTGAATCGTGCCGGAGCCGAGTTGGGTCGCGAAATCGCCGACAGGGCCGACCACAGTGTCATTGTCGCCGGGTCCGTTGGCCCCACCGGCGAAATCATGGAGCCTATGGGCACCCTCACATACGACAACGCCGTTGAGATGTTTCATGAACAGGCTGAAGCGTTGAAAGAAGGCGGCGCTGACGTTCTATGGATCGAAACCATCAGCGCGCCCGAGGAATACAAGGCCGCAGCCGAGGCAGCCAAACGCGCTGAAATGCCTTGGTGTGGGACCATGAGCTTCGATACTGCCGGCCGCACCATGATGGGGCTGACAAGCGAAGTCATGGCCAAGATGGTGGACGGCCTGCAGTCACCACCCCTGGCATTTGGTGCCAATTGTGGCGTGGGAGCTTCCGACCTATTGCGGACCATTCTTGGCTTTGCGGCGACGGGTACAGAACGCCCGATCATCGCCAAAGGAAATGCAGGCATTCCGAAGTATGTTGACGGCCACATTCATTACGACGGCACACCTGAGCTGATGGCCGACTATGCCGCTTTGGCCAGAGATTGCGGAGCTACAATTATTGGCGGTTGTTGTGGCACGACGCCTGAACACCTTAGGAAGATGCGTGAAGCATTGGAAACGCGTCCCCGCGGTGAAACCCCGTCATTGGACATGATCACTTCCGCCCTGGGTGAGTTTTCATCGGCTTCAGATGGCACAGGGGACAGTGCGCCCACGCCGACTCGCACACGCAGACGTCGCCGCGGTTAATCACGCATCCAAAAGCGATTGCGCTGCAGCCCTAGCTTCATTTGAGATCGTATCTCCGGACAACATGCGCGCTATCTCTTCAATTCGATCAGCTTCGTTCAGTTCGGTGACCGTCGAGAGCGTCTCGTCGTTTTGAACGCGCTTTTCGACGCGCCAATGATGCGCGCCCTGTGCCGCGACCTGGGGTGAATGTGTGACAACCAACACCTGAGCATCCGATGACAAGGACGCAAGTCGCCGACCAACGGCATCGGCTGTTGCACCGCCTACACCACGGTCAATCTCGTCAAAGATCATTGTGACGCCCGTTTCTTCTCCTGTCAGGCAAACCTTAAGAGCCAAAAGAAACCGGCTGAGTTCGCCGCCAGATGCAATTTTGTTGAGGGGGCCTGCAGGCGCACCGGGGTTCGTGGCGACCGTGAAGGCCACAGCATCACGACCATCTGGTCCAGCGTCCGCTTCGGATAGGTCGGTCGTGAATTCAGCCCGCTCCATCTTGAGCGGTGCGAGTTCTTTAGACATCGCAAGATCAAGTTGCTCGGCCGCTTCGGCGCGGGCTGCACCAAGCGCATCGGCGGCAGCATCGTATTGTTCCTGAGCAGCCGTCAGCTCTTTTTCCAGAGCCTCAAGATCGGCGTCGCTGGCATCCAGTTGCGATAGCTTGGCTTCAAGCTTGATTTGAAGGCCTGGAAGGGCGTCAACATCCACGCTGTGTTTGCGAGCAAGCGCGCGGATCGCGAAAAGCCGCTCTTCTGTTCTTTCAAGCTCTCCAGGGTCTACGTCCAATGCTTCGATCGCGCGCTTCACACCATCTTCTGCGTCACCAAGCTCGGCCATAGCGCGGCCCAATGCGGATATGGGATCGTCCAGCGCGCCCTCGGCATCCTCTGATGCGTCCTCTAGCCAGCGCGTCGCATCGCGAAGCAATCCCTCCGCCCCATCAGCGGAAATGGCATCGTATGCCTTAACGATGCTTTCGCGGATCTTGTCGGCCCGCTGCATCAACCGGCGGCGAGAGTCCAAAGCTGCATCTTCGCCAATCTCCGGCGACAAGTCCTCAAGCTCTTGTACAGAATGGCGCAGAAACTCATCTTCGCCCTTCAGAGACGCGACAGCTTCTTCCGCCTCCTTAAGCGCAGCCCGAGCCCCCTGCACATCGCGCCATGCAGCGCGGGTTCTGGCTAGATGGTCCTCAAGACCACCGAATTCATCCAACATTGCTCTGTGCTGCCTAGGATTCATCAGTCCGCGATCATCGTGCTGGCCGTGCAATTCGACCAGGCAATCCGAAAGTGCGCGCAGCACCTCACCAGAAACGCGCCGGTCATTCGCCCAAGCTGTTTTTCGGCCATCGCGTGTATTCACACGGCGCATAAGAAGCGTATCGTCCTCAATCGGGATGCCCGCCTCAGACAGAACTTCTCGCGCTGGATGGTCCGCCGATAACTCAAATTCGGCCGTAACCTCACCTTGACTGGCTCCCTGACGAACGAGGTCAGCTCGCCCACGCCATCCCAGAACAAACCCTAAAGAATCCAGCAATATCGACTTGCCTGCCCCAGTCTCGCCAGTCAGCACGTTGAGTCCCGGCTTAAAGTCCAATTCGAGACTGTCGATGATCAGGATGTCTTTTATGTACAGGCCACGGATCATGGCACGCGGCGCACTATAGCCATTCGCCACGAATGGTTCGACGGTAGAGCTGGCGCAGCCACCCATCACCCGATGCCTCAGGGCGCAGTCCCTGCCCCGTGAGCAACGCAAAACTGTCCTGATACCATTCGGTCGATTGGAAGTTATGCCCAAGTATCGCGCCCGCGGTTTGTGCCTCATCAGTCAATCCAAGGGACAAATACCCTTCAACCAATCGATGCAAAGCTTCCGGTGTTTGGGTTGTGGTCTGAAAGTCCTCGACGACGACGCGGAACCGGTTGATCGCAGCGACGAAATGGCCGCGCTTCAAGTAGTACCGCCCGATTTCCATTTCCTTGGCTGCCAAGTGATCAAACGCGAGATCGAATTTGAGAATGGACGAACGCGCGTATTCGCTATCTGGATACAGCTCGATAACTTCGCGAAGTGACTGAAGCGCCTGAAAAGTCAGACCCTGATCACGACCGACTTCGTCGATCTGATCATAATAGCTCAGCGCAAGTAAATACTGGGCGTAAGCAGCATCTTCATCGGCCGGAAACGTATTCAGATATCGCTGTGCTGCGCCCCTGCTGGATTCATACTCGCGATCACGGTGATAGGAGAACGCCTGCATGATCAGAGCACGCTTGGAGAGCTCAGAGTACGGGTAAAGTCTTTCCACTTCACCAAAGAGCCTTGCAGCCTCTTCCGGATTACCACCCTCGAGTTCAATCTCAGCACGCTGGAAAAGTTCATCGGCCGAAAAACTCTCAAGCGGTCGCTCATCATCGCCGCCGCCTAAGCCGCAGCCTGATAGAACCAACGCCGACACGACAAGCGCGGCAAATGGTGTTTTCAAGCTGATCCAATTCAACATTGGCGGGTGCCCCGTAAAACTTCCACGCATGCGTGGTAGCATGGATATAATCCGGGGAAAAAGGTTTTAAAACGGCCTCTTGCCGCTTTAGGCATAGGCGAGCTGCCGACCGTTGCGTTCAAGACCCGCCCCGGGAAGGAACCCAGCCATCTCTTTGTCGCATTCAACGACCCGATAGGCAGATGGATCGGCGAACAATGCGCGAAGCAAAGCGTTCGTCACGCCATGACCGGCCTTGTGGCCGATGTAGCGACCAAGGATCGGTGCGCCGGCAAGTGACAGATCACCCAACGCATCCAGCATCTTGTGGCGAACCGGCTCATCACTGTGGCGCATGCCGCCTGGAGTTACAACTTCAGCGCCATCCACAAC
>JAPPOI010000088.1 GCA_028818055.1 Boseongicola sp. | reverse complement strand
GGTCCTTGATGGTTGCAGGTTTGGTCGACGCGATCTCAAGCAATGCGTCATCCTTCATAACTCGAGACCGCGGCACATTCATGTCCTGCGCATATTGCTCGCGAAATCTCGCAAGCTCTTTCACGACGGCCAAGAAACGACCTGAATTTGTTCGGGTCTTTACTCGTTGCCAGGCATGCTCGGGTTCAACCACATAGGTCGCAGGGTTGGTTAATGCATCAAGCTCTTCTTCTAACCAGCTGTTCCGGCCGGACGAACGCAGTTCTTTCTCAAGGTGTTCATAGATGACTCTCAAATGGGTAACGTCGGCCAAGGCGTAGGTTTTCTGCGCCTCGGTCAAAGGACGCCGCGACCAATCGGTAAATCGAGAGGATTTATCAAGCTGCGACTTTGCAATTTTTCGAACAAGTGTTTCGTAACCGACTTGCTCACCAAACCCAGCGACCATTGCCGCAACTTGCGTGTCGAATAAGGGCGTCGGGATTACGCCGCCTTCGATATAAAAGATTTCAAGGTCCTGTCGCGCCGCGTGAAAGACTTTGACGACGTCGGTATTCCGGAACAATTCGTAAAGTGGGTCCAAAGACATTTCTTTGGCCAAGGGGTCGACGAGAATTGCCGTCTCATCGCCATCACCAGGAACTGCAAGCTGCACCAGACACAGCTTCGAGTAATAGGTCCGTTCGCGCAAGAATTCGGTATCGACCGTTACATAAGGTGCTGTCTTCGCAGTTTCACAAAATGCCCGGAGCCCGTCGGTCGTTGTTACTGTTATCAATTTGTCGTTGCCCAACTTTGTGTGTTCGACCTTTCTAGTCATCTCTTAGGTATAGGACAAGAAAATCGGAGCGCGTTCGCCGGCAACAAACCTTTGCAAGACTTGCGGGTAAAGCTTGTGCTCCATAGTCAAAACACGACTTGCGAGTGTTTCAGCGGTGTCATTCTTTTTTACAGGCACCCGTGCCTGACCTAGCATCGGTCCTGAATCCAACTCGGCTGTCACGCGATGAACAGTACAACCGGCTTCGACGTCTCCAGCATCAATTGCCCGTTGATGCGTGTTCAACCCCGGATACTTCGGAAGCAGCGAGGGGTGGATATTCAGTATCTTGTCCTGCCAAGTGTTTACAAAGTTAGGCGTCAAAATTCGCATGAAGCCAGCAAGGCAAATTATATCGGGTGAGCATTTGACGAGCGCTTGATTGAGCGCGGTTTCAAATTTCTCGCGGTGGCCTTTGTAAACTCGATGATCAACAAACTCCGTGGGCACACCTAGCGCGCTAGCGCGTTCCAACCCTTTTGCTTTTGGATCGTTACTAAGGACAGATACCGGTTCTGCGTATCCGTTGTCCTGCATATGTTTAACGAGTGCGACCATATTTGATCCACCGCCGGAGATCAGGATCGCAACACGGGTCATTCAAGATGACCGATATAATTCATTCCCGGCGTCTCAACGATCTCGCCCAGCTTGTAGACGGTCTCGCCCTCACCGGTCAGCAAATCGCGGATATGGCCAGCCTGATCGGGCTTTACGACAACCACCATTCCGATACCTGCATTAAACGTTTTGAGCAGTTCAGCCTGATCAAGGCCACCTTCTTTGACCAGCCAAGCCATCTCGGACGGCATACGCCACGCAGACAAATCGATCCGTGCGCCAAGACCCTCTGGCAGCACCCGAGGCAAATTCTCAGTCAACCCACCACCAGTTATGTGAGCAAGTCCGACAACACCTCCGGCTCGAAGCGCCGCGATAAGAGGTCTCACATAAAGACGGGTCGGCTTTAAGAACGCTTCGCCCAAAGTTGTGTCAGCGAACGGAGCTTTGGCAGACCAGGCCAAGCCTTCGCGTTCAACAATTCTGCGAAGAAGTGAATAAGCCTTTGAGCGAACACCGTCGGAAGCCAGCCCCAAGACAACATCACCGACACCGATATCCCCAGGAAGGCTTTGACCCCGTTCCATTGCGCCAACCGCGAAACCCGCCAGATCAAAATCTGCACCGTCGTACATGCCTGGCATTTCGGCTGTTTCGCCGCCGATCAATGCGCAACCCGATCGTTCACACCCAGCAGCAATCCCTTCGACCACGCGAGCAGCGTGGTCTACGTCGAGTTTTCCCGTTGCAAAGTAGTCGAGAAAGAATAGTGGCTCTGCACCCTGGCAAATCAGGTCGTTTACACACATCGCCACCAGATCGATGCCGACGGTATCAACGATTCCTGTTTCAATTGCGATCTTGAGCTTAGTGCCCACGCCATCGGTTGCCGCAACCAAAATTGGGTCTTTGAAGCCTGCGGCTTTCAGATCGAAAAGAGCGCCAAAGCCACCCAACCCGGCCATCGTTCCAGCACGCGATGTTCGCGCGGCTGCAGGTTTGATCCGATCGACCAAAGCATTGCCTGCATCGATGTCCACTCCTGCATCTGCATAAGTGAGACCATTTTTGATCATGCGCCTGCTCCAGCGTGATGGACGATTGGGGGTGCGATAACGGATCGCGTCGACCAAGTCTATTGCCCCCGCGCTTGACGCGACCGGGGCGTCTGATATGCCGATATAAGGTCGGGCCTGTAGCTCAATTGGTTAGAGCAGAGCGCTCATAACGCTTTGGTTGGGGGTTCGAGTCCCTCCGGGCCTACCAATATTCTAATTTGCTAATGACAAATTACATTTGCGAATTTGCATTCGCTTATATTTCGGCGCATATATAACTTCGTTAACCAGTTTTCGGCAGATTTACTCACGATGAATTGCCGTTCTCATTAGAGAAGAAGGGACTCCAAAATGGCAAAAATAAATCTCGACAAAATGTCGATGGATGAGCTTAAGGCGCTTCAAAAGGACGTCGGCAAAGCGATCACAAACTTCGAAGCCCGCAAGCGTGCAGAAGCCAAGAAGGCGCTTGAAGCTGTCGCGAAAGAGCATGGCATGAGCATAGACGCCATCCTTGGCGCAAAGAAAAAACGCAAGTCAAGCGGACCGGTTGCACCGAAGTACCGCAATCCAAACGATGCTGGCCAGACATGGTCTGGCCGCGGTCGCCAACCAGCCTGGTTCAAGGCAGCTCTCAAGAAGGGCTCTAAACCAGAATCGCTTGAAATCTAGTTTTTTCAAAGTGTTATCGTGGCAGTCTAATCGCCACGCTCAATCCACCTAAACTTGGGCTTTCCCCAAGAACCAGTTGCCCGCCATGTTGGCGGGCAATTCCATTTGCAATGGCCAAACCCAAACCGACGCCAGAACCTGCGTCCTGATTTCGAGATTCATCAAGTCTTTTGAATGGCGCTAGGGCCTCCTCACGATCTTCTGGCGAAATACCGGGGCCATCGTCTTCGATGCGGATGGAAACGGCTTCGTCAGCAAGGATAATGGATACCAGTGCACGATCAGCATAACGTTGCGCATTCGATAGTAAATTCGTAATTGCCCGCTGCATTGCTAAAGGTTGTATTGCATGTTCAATTTTCTCACCCTGAGTTGAAAATTGAACGTCAAATTTTTGGCGTTTGAAATTGTCAACGATCGTTGCGATCAGATCGCTAATGTCGGTCGCGACCATTTCTTCTGGTGATTCATTTCGAGCGAATTCCAGAAATGCATTCACCATGTTCTCCATTTCCGTAATATCGCCAGAGAGTTGGTCAGCCAACTCGCGATCTTCCGTCAACCCCAACTCCAGCCTCATTCGGGTCAGCGGCGTGCGAAGATCGTGGCTTACACCGGATAACATTGCCGTTCGCTGTTCAATCTGGCTTTCGATTCGGTCGCGCATCTCAAGAAATGCATGCCCTGCCTCGCGCACCTCAGCCGCTCCGCTTGGATTGTAGGGAAGCCGTCGACCTTTACCAAAAGCCGTGGCCGCGGCGGCCAATCGCCGAATAGGTCGCACTTGGCCGCGCAGGTACAACATTGCGATCAGCGTCATAATGAGGGCGGTAAATCCAATGAGCACCAGAAACTGATGCGGGTTTCTTGCCGAGAACCGGAGCCTGGGCATATCAAACGTGAGTACCCCGTGTCTCGAAGGCACGGAAAAAAGAACACGGCCGTCACGTGTAACAAGATCAACGCCTTCAATATTCGGAAGCCGCTCGTGAAGCGTCTCGATTACGGTCGCACCCGACAGATCGATGCTTCCCCGTCGGGTCACTGCCGACTGATCTGTAAATTCGAGACCGATGCCCAACGGGACAGCCACCTCGCTTGCCGACGAAATCGCGGTCACACGGTCCGGTGCCGACTCAACCCGGTTCAGCACAAGCATAACCTCGTCCGCGACACTTGTTGTCATTTGCCGTGTGACGTCCTCATACAACCGCTGAATGAAGACAATCGCCATCACGCCAAGGATCGTTAGAACTGGAACAAGATAGATCAGCGCAGCACGGCCAAACAGGGATCTGGGCAGATAAGATTTGACGTTCAACC
>JAPPOI010000168.1 GCA_028818055.1 Boseongicola sp. | reverse complement strand
AACGAAATCGGTTCCTTGGCGATCTTCATCACCTTGCGGACCTTCTCAAGCGGCATTTGCAGTTTCTCGGCCAGTTCCTCGGGCGTTGGCTCGCGGCCAATTTCGTGCAGCATCTGGCGGCCGGTGCGCACGAGCTTGTTGATCGTTTCGATCATATGGACCGGGATACGGATCGTGCGGGCCTGGTCAGCGATCGAGCGTGTGATTGCCTGACGGATCCACCACGTCGCATAGGTCGAGAACTTATAACCGCGACGGTATTCAAATTTGTCGACGGCCTTCATCAGGCCAATGTTGCCTTCCTGAATAAGATCAAGGAATTGCAGGCCGCGGTTCGTGTACTTTTTGGCGATCGAGATCACCAGGCGAAGGTTGGCTTCGACCATTTCCTTCTTGGCCTGACGGGCTTCTTTTTCACCCTTCTGAACCTGCTGAACGATGCGGCGGAATTCCGGGATGTCGACGCCGACATACTGACCAACCTGCGCCATCTCACCGCGAAGCTCTTCGATCTTCGGGATCGAGCGTTCCATCAGGGTTTTCCAACCACGTCCGGTCTTTTCGCCCATCCGGTCAAGCCAGTTCGGGTCAAGTTCGTAACCGCGGTATTCCTCGATGAACTCACGACGGTTGATCCGCGCCTGGTCGGCGAGTTTCACCATATTCGTGTCGATCGACATGATGCGGCGGTTGATACCGTAAAGCTGGTCGATCAGCGCTTCGATACGGTTGTTGTGAAGGTGAAGCTCGTTCACAAGCTCAACGATCTCGGACCGGAGCTTCTGGTATTTCTTCTCTTCCTTGGCGCTGAAGCTGTCGTCTTCGTTCAGCGTGGCGGACATGCGCAAGTCCTGCATGTCGGACAGTTTGGAATAGTCTTTGGCGATGTTGTCGAGGATTTCGAGCACGCGCGGCTTCAGGGCCATTTCCATCGCAGCAAGCGACATGTTGGCGGCGGCGGCTTCGTCGCCGGCATCATCGTTTTGGCTCGGGTTGCCGTCGGCGTCCAACTCGGGCCCGGACGATTTCTTCTCAGGCGCGGCGGCGTTTACGTCGACGTTGCCGACAACTGGCTCTTCTTCTTCGTCGTCTTCGCCCATCGAGCGGCCGAATGTGGTTTCAAGGTCGATGACGTCGCGCAGCAGGATGTCTTCGTTCAGAAGTTCGTCACGCCAGATGGTGATCGCCTGGAATGTCAGCGGGCTTTCGCAAAGCCCTGCAATCATGGTGTTGCGGCCTGCTTCGATGCGCTTGGCGATCGCAATTTCACCTTCACGCGACAGAAGCTCGACCGAGCCCATCTCGCGCAGGTACATGCGGACCGGGTCGTCAGTGCGATCCAGCTTCTCGGTTTCGGTTGCCGAAACGGCAACCTCACGCGATGTCGACGCTTCGACGACGTCCGTCGTGCCGCTCTTTTCGGACTCGTCATCGACGTCATCTTCATCTTCGATGATGTTGATGCCCATTTCCGAGAGCATCGACATGACGTCTTCTATCTGCTCGGACGAGACCTGATCCGGAGGCAGAACCCGGTTCAACTGGTCGTACGTGATGTAACCTTTTTCACGCGCATCAGCGATCATCTTCTTGACCGCTGTCTGGCTCATATCAAGGACGACTTCGCCCTCTTGATCTTCGGATTTACGATCGTCCGTATCTTTGGCAGCCATCCGGCACTCCCAACTACTCGCGTATTAAAGGGTCAAGGTGATTCGCCCGCGACCGAATCATTGAGCGCGAATCACAGAATCACAACCCGCACTAACCTATTTTCATTGCGAAACAAGCAGATTTGCTACGGTTGGTTCCGCCGCCCTTTCCCGAAATCAATTTGATCGAGAAGCGCGTCCAGCTTTTGCTTTTCGTCCCGCTTTACACGGGCCCCGTTGGGCCCGACGTCAAATTCCGCTCTATCCTCGCCCCCAGTCTTGCCGGCGGCATTCATTGCTTCCGCCGCCTGTCCCAGTCGCCACGTCAGCCCTTCATCGACCAATCCATCAAGGTCTTCGACAGCTTCGGCGATCTCATGCACAATGCCGCGTTTTGCATTAATTTTTGCAAAAGCTTCGGCAACAGAGAGTTCGGCGACCTCGATGTCGTTCCCGACGACACCGGGGGAAATCTGCACATGGCGCGGCTGGAACAGCTTTTCAAGGGCAGCCTGGCCGCAAAGTGCTTCCAATTCGTTTTCTTCGCCGCCACCGGTGTGCAAAAGTGCCAGTTGCACGGCGCTGTGTTCGGGCGTGGTCGTTATCAGACGCTCCAGATCCGCTGTGAACGCATCGACCAGTGAGGGATGGCGAACCAATGTCGCCAGTATCACCGCTTCACGAAGCTGGTCTTCGAACGCTGTGCCCGAGGCAGCAAGAGCGCTTGCTTTGGTTTCCGCGGTCGGCGCATACGACATGCGCTTCCAACTACCCTTCTTCCCGGGTCCACCTGATGGACGGCCTTGACCAAACAGCGACCGCCGCAGCTGATTGATTTCGTCTCCGTAGTGTCGACGAAGAGATGGATCCCCGATCTTCTTGATCGCTTCGCGCAGACTTCGATCAAGCGCCGCTTTGCGTTCCGGGCTGTCGAAGTTCTTGCCATCCGTTTCCCGCCGCCAGAGCAGCTGTACCATCGGTTGCGCCTGGTCGATCAGGCGCCGCATTGCGGCGGGGCCGTCGTTGCGGATCAGGTCGTCGGGATCCATGCCCTCGGGCATCAAGCAAAACCGCAGGGACTTCCCGGCTTCGATCATGGGCAAAGCCAGATCAACAACACGCATGGCTGCGCGCAGACCCGCCGTGTCGCCATCAAGCGCGATAACAGGCTCGTCACTTATGCGCCAAAGAAGGCGTAGCTGGTCTTCGGTAACCGCGGTGCCCAAGGGCGCGACCGAAGCAGTAAGCCCGGCCTCAGAAAGCGCGATAACATCCATATACCCTTCCGCCACGACCAAGGGTTCGCCCTTACCAGCGGCTTCACGCGCGGGACCGTGGTTGAATAGGCTTCTGCCCTTGTCGAACAGATCGGTTTCGGGAGAGTTCAGATACTTTGCGTTGTCGGTCGGGTCCATCGCACGGCCACCAAAGGCAATGCATCGTCCGCGGGCATCGCGGATGGGGTACATGATCCGGTTGCGGAAAGTATCGTAAGGTTTCTTCCCCTGATTGCTGGGTTTCGCCAGACCAGCAGCGAGAAGTAGCTCATCTTTGACACCCTTGGCCGTCAAATGATCCCAAAGCGCCTGCCATCCGGCAGGAGCGAAACCAATTTCCCAACGCTCCAGCGCCGAATCCGAAAGTCCGCGCCCTGCGAGATACTCTCGGGCGGCGGCACCCGCAGCGGTCTTGAGTTGCAGGCGATAGAACTGAACAGCTTGCTCCATCACATCCGCCAAGATCGAGTTTCGATCGGCCTTTTCCCGGGCCTTCGGGTCCGGGGCAGGCATCGTCATGCCCGCTTCACGCGCCAAGATTTCAATGGCTTCAATGAAGCTAACGTTTTCAGTTTCCTGCACAAAGTTCAGTGCATCGCCTTTTGCGTGGCACCCAAAGCAATAGTAAAACCCCTTGCGATCATCGACATGAAACGAGGCGGTTTTTTCCTGATGGAACGGGCATGGCGCCCACATGTCGCCCTTGCCCTGATTGGACTTACGGGCGTCCCAGATCACCTTTCGACCCACGACGTGCGAAAGCGACGTGCGGCTTTTCAGTTCGTCGAGGAATCCGGGGGGCAAGCTCATGCAGTTAATATCGGGCTTGCCCCGCCCGAAGTCCAGACTGCGTCAGAGACCTTTCGCACGATAACTGGCGGCAACACGCTCGATCGAGACGATATAAGCCGCCGTTCTGAGGTCGGTCACGTCATCGCGGCCGCGCCACACTTCCCGCATGGACTGATAGGCTCCGCGCATCGTGTCATCGAGACCAGAGCGCACAAGCTCAAGCTCGCCCGCGCCTTTTAGATACTTGTCTTTGAAGTCGGCGGTCATCGACCATGCATCACCAAGATAATGATCAAGCCGCTCAAGCTCGGCCAGAAGCAGCATGTGACGTGCTTCTTCCTGACGTCGCTGCATACGACCGAAACGAATGTGGCTGAGGTTTTTGACCCATTCAAAATACGACACAGTCACACCGCCGGCGTTCGCGTACATATCCGGGATGATGACCGCACCTTTCTTGCGCAGAACCTCATCAGCGCCAGCGGTCACCGGTCCATTGGCTGCTTCAATGATGAGCGGTGCCTTCACGCGATCCGCGTTGGACAGATTGATCACGCCCTCGAGCGCGGCAGGGATCA
This sequence comes from Boseongicola sp., assembly GCA_028818055.1. Lineage (GTDB taxonomy): Bacteria > Pseudomonadota > Alphaproteobacteria > Rhodobacterales > Rhodobacteraceae > JAPPOI01. The sequence continues at coordinate 138 of JAPPOI010000168.1, read as the reverse complement.
GGATATCGCAATCATGTTCCAGAACCTTGGCGCCGTCTTCGACATATTTCGCATCGGCATAACCGCTGACGCCACCGTGGCTGCGGATCCAATGGCTTAGGGTTTCGACATCGAGACCATCATCATCGACCACGGCAC
>JAPPOI010000430.1 GCA_028818055.1 Boseongicola sp. | reverse complement strand
GTATGGAAGATGGCAAAGTCTATGGCGATGCCCAGATCAAGGACAAGCTGGCGGCCGCCCAACCCTTTGGTGAATGGGTTGGCAAGATCGTTGAACTTGACGATGAACTTGCCGCCGTGACCGAGCAGCCACTGTTCACCGGCGCAGAGCTTCGCCGGCGCCAGATCGCGGCCGGGTTTACCATTGAAGAGCTTGAGCAGATCCTGACGCCAATGGCTGAGGATGGCAAAGAGTTGATTGCCAGCATGGGTGATGACACCCCGTCGGCGGTCTTGTCGAAAACCTATCGCCCGCTCAGCCACTTCTTCCGGCAGAACTTTAGCCAGGTGACGAACCCGCCGATTGACTCGTTGCGTGAGTATCGGGTGATGAGCCTGAAGACACGGTTCGGCAATCTGAAGAACGTTTTGGATCAAGACAGCAGCCAGACCGAGATTATCGTTTTGGACAGCCCGTTCGTCGGAAATGCCCAGTTCGACCGTTTGCGCGACGCATTCGCGGGCGAAACTGTCGAAATCGATTGCTCATTCGCGACTGACGCCGGACCGGGCGCCTTGAACGGCGCAGTCGAACGCATTCGCGCCGAAGCCGAGGACGCCGTACGCTCAGGCGCAGGGCACCTGATCCTAACGGATCAGCATTCGGATGCCGACCGCGTGGCGATGCCGATGATCCTGGCAACGTCTGCAGTGCACAGCTGGCTGACCCGCAAAGGACTTCGCACGTTCTGTTCGTTGAACGTACGGTCGGCCGAGTGTGTCGATCCGCACTATTTTGCGGTTTTGGTTGGTTGTGGTGCGACGACCGTGAACGCCTATCTTGCTGAAGACAGTATCGCAGACAGGATCGAGCGGGGCCTGTTGGATGGCAGCCTGACCGAAGCGGTGGCCCGATACCGCGCGGCGATCGACGCTGGTCTTTTGAAGATCATGTCGAAGATGGGGATCAGCGTGATTTCGTCTTATCGCGGCGGTCTGAACTTTGAAGCCGTTGGTCTAAGCCGTGCGCTTGTGGCCGAGTACTTCCCGGGCATGCATTCACGCATTTCCGGCATTGGTATTGGCGGTCTTCAAAAGAACGCTGAAGAAGTGCACGCCAAAGGCTTCCTTGGCGACAGCATTTTGCCAATCGGCGGGTTCTACAAATCTCGTCGCTCAGGCGAAACACACGCGTGGGAAGCGCAATCAATGCACATGCTGCAAGCGGCGTGTAACAAAGCATCTTACGCGATGTGGCAGCAGTACAGCCAGAAAATGCGTGCGGCACCACCGATCCATTTGCGTGATCTTCTGGACATCAAGCCTTTGGGCAAAGAGATCCCGATCGAAGATGTGGAATCCATTACTTCGATCCGGAAGCGCTTTGTCACGCCGGGCATGTCGCTGGGCGCGCTCAGCCCCGAGGCGCACAAGACGTTGAATGTTGCGATGAACCGCATCGGTGCTAAATCTGACAGCGGCGAAGGCGGCGAAGACCCGGCGCATTTCACGCCTGAGCCGAATGGCGACAATCCAAGCGCGAAGATCAAACAGGTTGCTTCCGGTCGCTTTGGAGTGACGGCGGAATACCTGAATCAATGCGAAGAACTTGAGATCAAAGTCGCACAAGGCGCAAAGCCTGGAGAAGGCGGTCAGCTGCCCGGCATGAAGGTGACCGACCTGATTGCGCGTCTGCGCCACTCGACCAAGGGCGTGACATTGATTTCGCCGCCGCCGCACCACGATATCTATTCGATCGAGGACCTTGCGCAATTGATCTACGACCTAAAGCAGATCAACCCACGCTGTAAGGTGACCGTGAAGCTGGTCGCGGCGTCGGGTGTTGGCACAATTGCGGCTGGCGTTGCCAAGGCTAAAGCGGATGTCATTCTGATTTCCGGTCATAACGGCGGCACAGGTGCATCGCCTGCAACGTCGATCAAGTACGCCGGACTTCCATGGGAAATGGGTCTGACCGAAGCGCATCAGGTTCTTGCCATGAACAACCTGCGTGACCGGATCACGCTTCGCACGGACGGCGGACTGCGCACCGGTCGGGATATCGTGATGGCCGCGATGATGGGTGCCGAAGAGTATGGCATCGGCACCGCCGCGCTGATCGCGATGGGCTGCATCATGGTCCGCCAGTGTCAATCGAACACCTGCCCTGTCGGCGTCTGCACGCAGGATGAGCGGTTGCGCGAGAAATTCACCGGCAACGCCGACAAAGTTGTGAACCTGATCACGTTCTACGCTCAGGAAGTGCGCGAAATCCTGGCCAAGATTGGCGCGCGTTCGTTGGATGAGGTGATCGGCCGCGCTGATCTTCTGAGCCAGGTCAGCCGTGGAGCGGCGCATCTTGACGATCTGGACCTTAACCCGCTGTTGATCACCGTCGATGGCGCGGACCAGATCGTCTACAACCGTGATCGTGAACGCAACAGCGTACCCGATACTCTGGACGCGGAGATCGTGAAGGATGCCGAACGGTTCCTGCGCGAAGGCGAAAAGATGCAATTGTCGTACGCCGTGCAGAACACGCACCGGACCATCGGCACACGCACCTCCAGCCACATTGTCCAACGATTTGGCATGCGCAATTCGCTGCAACCGGATCATTTGAGCGTGAAGCTACAGGGTTCTGCCGGCCAGTCACTTGGCGCGTTTGCAGCGCCCGGCCTGCGCTTGGAAGTGTCTGGTGATGCCAATGACTACGTTGGCAAGGGCTTGTCGGGCGGAACAGTCGTCGTTCGCCCACCGATGGTCTCGCCGCTGAAAGCCGAAGACAACGTCATCATCGGAAATACCGTGCTCTATGGCGCAACAGATGGACATCTTTTTGCGGCGGGTCGAGCCGGCGAACGCTTTGCTGTTCGAAACTCGGGCGCAAAGGGTGTGGTTGAAGGCTGCGGATCGAACGGGTGCGAGTACATGACCGGTGGTGTTGCAGTGATTCTTGGCGAAGTTGGTGCCAACTTTGGTGCCGGGATGACGGGCGGAATGGCATACCTGTACGACCCAGATGGCAAAGCCGAAATCAACATGAACCTTGAGACGCTTGTCGTGGTGCCTGTCAATGAGGGGCCCTACATTGCTGAACTAGAGCATCTTCTGGAACGGCATCTGGAAGAGACGGGCAGCGCAAAAACCGCTGGCATCTTGCAGCACTGGGACGAAGAGCGGAGCAAGTTCATTCAGGTTTGTCCGAAAGAGATGTTGGACAAGCTGGAGGTTCCGATCACCGGATTGCCGGAAGCCATTCCAGCCGAATAACCAAAAGAAAAGGCGGCCCTTGGGCCGCCTCTCATCCCCGATGTTCTGATAATCAAGCCGCGCGGCTGATCAGAACATCACCTACTTCTTTCTGAGCTTCGCTTTCATCCGAGCCGCTGACGGCCGCGACTTCGCGGGTCAGACGCTCTAGCGCAGCTTCATAAAGCTGACGTTCGGAATAGCTTTGCTCGCGCTGGTCGTCCGCGCGGTGCAGGTCGCGCACGACCTCAGCAATTGCAATCAGATCACCTGAATTGATCTTTTGCTCGTATTCCTGGGCGCGACGTGACCACATCGCTTTCTTGACGCGGGCTTTGCCTTTCAGCGTCGTCATCGCCTTCGATACGACGTCTGGTGACGATAGCGTCCGCATCCCAACATCAGCGGCCTTATTGGTAGGCACGCGAAGGGTCATTTTGTCTTTCTCGAACGAGATCACGAAAAGCTCGAGTGTGAGCCCGGCAATCTCTTGTTCTTCGATCGATACAATCTGTCCAACACCGTGGGCGGGATAGACCACGAAGTCATTTGGACGGAATTCCATCTTCTTTGGTTTGCTCATACAAACATCTTCCTTTTCAGCCCCCAAACCACCAATCGACAAGAACACCGGCGGGAACATGTTCCATCTCCCCGTCGTCTGTCATCCCTGTCGTTGACGCTGTGTGCGCACGGCGCTGTCCCAACGCCGTCGGTTTGCAGTTATATGTCATGGAAATATAGCAAAAAAGCGGCCAATTTCCAAGTCGTGCGGCAAATTTGATCAAAAATCCCAATGATTCAGCTTTGCCGTTTGCTCTGACGTAGCGTCATTTTTTGGCATTTTCAGGGCAGCGCATCCGCCCGATTCGGAACCAGGTGCTAACCGCCCTCGCCTGGTTCTTCCGAAAACAGCTCCATCTTGCCCTCTTTGCCGTCCATTTCGTCGGCATTCGGCAGAGGATCTTTCTTTGTGATGATGACCGGCCACAGCTCGGAGTACTTGCGGTTGAATTCGACCCACTTTTCCATGTCGGGCTCGGTATCTGGCCGAATGGCATCTGCCGGGCATTCAGGTTCGCACACACCACAGTCGATGCACTCATCCGGGTGGATGACCAGCATGTTCTCGCCTTCGTAAAAGCAATCGACCGGCCACCCCTCGACGCAGTCGGTGGACTTCCAGGCGATACAGCTGTCGTTGACGATATACGGCATGTGATGACTCTTCTCTTCGCAGCGCGACCGAGG
>JAPPOI010000445.1 GCA_028818055.1 Boseongicola sp. | reverse complement strand
CACAACGTCGCCGCGCTGGCGCTTATGAAGCCTTTGGACATCGAAACGGCGCAAAAGGCAAAGCGGTCAGCGTCTTTGACGCTTATGCCTTTGTCGTTCGCCACCATCCTGGGCGGAATGATTACCTTGATCGGGACGCCACCGAATATCGTGATCTCGGAATACCGCCAAGATGCCCTTGGCGCGCCTTTCGCAATGTTCGATTTCGCCCCCGTCGGTTTGACCGTGGCCGTCGCCGGGATCGCCTTTGTTGCCTTGATCGGCTGGCGGTTCCTGCCGGACCGGGGCAGCACGTCTGAAAAAGACGCGGCGTTCGCTAAAGATCGTTATGTTGCCGAAGTCCGCGTAAGCGAGAAGGCCTCGGAAGACGACCGCATGGTTGGTGACTTTTACGGGATTGCCGAAGAGCACGATCTGAACATTCTGGGACTGGTGCGAAATGGCAAGCGCCGCCCGGGATTTGCGCGCCGCGAAGTCATCAGGGCCGGTGACTTCCTTGTGGTCGAAGGCGAACCCAAAGCAATCGAAGCCTTCATGGGGCAAGCCGGACTGGAGTTTGCTGGATCGGAAAAATCCGAAGCCGGAGTGACCGGTGCAGGCATGATGATCGCCGAAGCCATCGTAACAGAAAACTCGCGGATTTCCGGGCGGACAGCCCGGTCGCTCAAACTTCTATACAATCACTCGGTGACGCTTTTGGGCGTGAACAGGAACGGCAAACCGTTTCGTGACCGCGTACGCCTATTGGAGATCCAACAAGGCGACGTCTTGCTTCTTCTTGGAACGCCGGAGCGCGTAGAAACAGCAATGACCTGGCTAGGTGTATTGCCCTTGGAAGGCCGTCGCACCGCAGTCGTGCAACGTTCGAAGGCCGGATTGTCCGTTGGGTTGTTTCTGGCCGCAATCGCCTCGACCGTTCTGGGTCTTACATCATTGCCGGTTGCGCTTGCCGCTGCGGTCATCGGCTTCGTTGCGATTGGGCTGGTGTCAGGGCGCGAAGTTTACGAGTCGATTGAATGGAAAGTGATTGTGCTTTTAGCATCACTCATTCCATTGGCTGAGGCGTTTGAACGGCTGGGTGGTGCGGAAGTGATCGCCAACGGTATTCTTTCGGTGACCAACGGATATCCTGCGTGGGTTGCGCTTTTGGCGCTGATCATCGTGACGATGACGCTTTCTGATTTCCTGAACAACGTTGCGACGACGTTAATCGCGGCACCCGTTGCGGTTGGGATGGCAACAGCGACAGGTTCAAACCCGGACGCATTCTTGATGGGTGTGGCCGTTGCGGCGTCCTGTGCGTTCCTGACCCCCATCGGTCACAAGAACAACACCATTATTCTGGGCCCCGGCGGCTATCGGTTTGGTGATTATTGGAAGCTTGGACTTCCATTGGAAATTTTGGTCGTAGCGGTTTCGGTGCCGGCCATTTTGTTCTTCTGGCCGCTGTGAGCGACCGCCTGACGATAGGCGATTTCACGACCGACCGATTACGTGTTGAAGATTGGAACGGTGCCCTCGCCCATCCCGATACCCGTGTGACTTTGGAAGGAGAACTGCAAAAGGTTTTGACGCCTGAAGTATTGGCTCATCTGCCGGGCCCGCTGCAGCTTGGAAGCGGCGCGGACGCCGTAAAGGATTGGGTTTCCGGTCGCGCCGAAGAAAGCGATGTTTTCACGATCTATGGGCAGCCGAGTGGCGAATTGATCGGGTTGCTGATTGTGTTTGTTGAGGAAGGCTCGGGCCACATAGGTTACCTGCTTGGCAAAGATCACTGGGGCAAGGGCTATGCGACCGAACTTTTGCGCGGGCTGATTAAAGCAGCCCAACGTGCAGGGCTTGTCAGACTTGCCGGAGGTGTCGGTGCAGACAATCCGGCATCAGCACGGGTTTTGGAAAAGGCTGGCTTTTTGTGCGACCGGGATACCTCGGACGATGCGACCAATGTTTACGTGATGACGCTCTTTTGACCCCTTTCGCTCAGCGGTCGTCTATTGACTGGGCGCTTTCGCATCATGGCCGCCGACCGTGAAAGGCACTTCGACCGAGCCGTTTAGCCCGAAATTGAGCGTGACGGTGATGGTGTCACCTTTGGTGAGTTTCTGTTTCAGGTCGATCAAGAGGATTTGGGTTTCATCAGGCCTTAGTTCGACCGCGCCGCCAGCAGGGATAACGACACCGGCGGGCAATAGAACCATATTCTTTGTGTCGCCGACCAACTTGGGTTCGCCAAAAGCAACACGGCTTGCAAAGTCGGCGCTGGCCGAAAGCAGCACGTCGTCGACTCCACCCCTGTTCTTCACGATCGCGAACGCTCTGGCGGTGGTTTGATCTGGGGAAGTAGCGCGGGCCAACGCGCCTTCGATCATGATGTCTCCGACGCCGACCGCGACCATCGGAGCGGATTCATCCGTGGCTGACGACGGGTACGCGAAAAGAGCGACCAGAGGGATCGTTGCAGATAGCGCGAGTTTTGCGAGGTATCGCATGATTGGCAGTCCCGTAAACTGACTCGATCTTGGATGAATTCTGACCAGAAAGCTGGGCTTTTTTATGTCGAGGCCTCTAACACGCTGGCGGAAATCAGCTCGACCACGTGACCGTCCGGATCGCGGAAGAAGAAGGACCTGCCCTTCCAAAGAAGCGTCTCCGGCCATTCGCGTTCACGGATCACCATTTCGCGCGACTTGAAACGCTCAAGCTCGGATTCGTAGTCGTCGGGATCAATTTCAAATGCGATGTGATCGAACGTTGAGTTGGCAGCATCAATTTCGATCTCGCGCTTGAACAGCGCAAAAAGCTGCGGGTGACCGGCGTCGCCAAGTGGTGACGGAAGTGGGCCGACCGTCAGGAAAACAACGTTCGGCCCTGTCTTGTGTACCTCGAACCCCAGTTCGTCGCAGTAGAAGGCGACGGACCGGTCGAGATCGCTGACGCGCAGGGCAACCTCGGCAATTCTGAGGCTGGCCAACCTCATAATCCGAGGCACCACCGCATGATAGCCTTTTGGACGTGAAGCCGGTTCTCCGCCTCGTCAAAGATCACCGAGTGCTTGCCATCCATGACGGCGCTTGTCGCCTCTTCCTCGCGGTGCGCAGGCAGGCAATGCATGAACAGGCTGTCGTCCTTGGCGTGTGCCATCAAGGCATCATTGACCTGATAGGGACGCAGTTGGTTGTGACGCCGTTCTTTCGCTGTCTGGCTGTCATGCATCGAGATCCAGGTGTCGGTGACGACCAGATCAGCGCCGGTCACTGCCTCTTGCGGATTACGCAAAATTTCGACGTTCACACCCTTGTCGCGAGCAAAAGCCAAGGCTTTGGGGTCCGGGTCCAGCGTCTCGGGGCCGGTAAATGTCAGGTCGAACCCGAACTGACCGGCGGCATGCGCAAAGCTGGAGAAAACGTTGTTCCCGTCGCCGCACCAGACCACTTTCTTCCCGGTTATGGGGCCGCGGTGTTCTTCAAAGGTCATGACGTCAGCCATGATCTGGCAGGGATGCGATTGGTTTGTCAGTCCATTGATGACCGGCACGCTTGCGTGTTCGGCTAATTCCAGAAGCGCTTCTTCGTCGAAGGTTCTGATCATGATCAAATCCACATAGCGCGACAAAACACGCGCCGTATCAGCAATGGTTTCGCCGTGGCCGAGCTGCATTTCCGATCCGGTCAGCACCAACGTCTGCCCACCCATCTGGCGAACCCCGACGTCGAATGACACGCGCGTCCGGGTAGATGGTTTCTCGAAGATGAGCGCGACGATGCGACCGGCCAGCGGTGCATCTTGATCGGGCATCCCTTTTGGTTGGCCGTTGCGCCGCGATTTCATTTCGTTGGCGGATGAAAGTATCGTCCGCAATTCGTCCGTTTGCGTTTTGTGGATATCGAGAAAGTGGTTCATTGCTTTGCTTTCGGACCCGTCGGCAACGGGTACTTGATAATATCTGAGCTGAAATGGTTCATGCGAGACTTGCAGCCGCCCGATCCAGACGCGCGACTGCTTCGTCGAGCTCGTCATCCGAGATGGTCAGAGGCGGAAGCAACCGCAGCGTGTTATCGGCTGCAGGCACCGTGATGACATGTTCGGCAAACCCGGCCTGCATGACGTCGGCATTGGTCGCCTTGCACTTCAAGCCCAGCATCAGACCTGTGCCGCGCACCTTTTCAAAGACATCGGGATGGCTTGCGACCAGCCCCTCGAGCGATTGTCTGAAACGTGCTGATTTGCGGTTCACGTCGTCAAGGAAGGCTGGATCGGCGACAATCTTCATAACGGCATTCCCGACAGCCATGGCCAATGGATTGCCGCCATATGTCGAGCCATGCGTGCCGGCCGTCATGCCTTGGGCTGCATTTTCCGTAGCCAGAACCGCCCCGAGCGGGAAACCACCGCCTATCCCTTTAGCGACCATCATGATATCGGGCGTGATGCCGGCCCATTCATGCGCAAACAATTTTCCGGTTCTGCCAACGCCGCACTGAACCTCGTCAAAGATCAGCAGTGCGCCGATATCGTCGCAGGCATCGCGCAGCCCTTTCAGGCATTGATCTGGCACGGGAA
>JAPPOI010000187.1 GCA_028818055.1 Boseongicola sp. | reverse complement strand
CGATGAACAACGGGGCTCTCGAAGTTGAACGTGATCCGACCTATCTGACTGTCATCGAAGCCAGCCGGGGCGGCCCAAAGCAATCGGTTGCGGACGGCATCGTTTCGGCCGCACGCGAAATTGCCGAAACCGCGGATATCAAGGTCATCTGTTGCTATTCACAGTCTGGTAAGACTGCGCTTCTTGTTGCCCGCGAGCGTCCGACCGTGCCCATTATCGCCATGACATCTCTGATGGGTACTGCGCGGCGTTTGTCACTGACCTGGGGTCTGCATTGCGTGAAAACCGAAGAGCTTCAACGCTTTAAGACCGCAGTTGTGAATGCCGCACGCGCAGCTCGAACTGAAGGATTTGCTGAGCCAACTGATCAATTGGTGGTCACTGCGGGCGTTCCTTTTGGGCAATCCGGCACAACCAATATTTTGCGCGTCGCTCCGTGCGACGAAAGATTGATTATTCCTGCCGACCCGGAATAGGATTCCCACCAGCTGGGAGGCTGGTCATGGCAGAATATCTGGACGTCATTATGGTGCTGGGCGTGATTATCTTTGTCTTCGCCTTTCCATCTGCCGTCGGGGCTTTTTCCCGAGGCGACGCTCCGCGTGTTGCAACGATTGCTTTCATGGTTGGGGGCGGAATGATGGCCTATGCACATCTGACAAAACCCGGTGGGTATAAGCTGGAAGAAATCCCCGAAATGATGTGGCGGGTTTTCACTGGCTGAACGCGCACTTTTTGCTTGCCAGACAATCGATTCCCGGATACTTCGCGCACTTCGACGGGCCTTCCGGCCAAGTGGCATGCCGAGTGGGCTTCTGAACCGTCTGAATGAAGGAGATGGAAATGCCCAAGATGAAGACAAAGTCGAGCGCTAAAAAGCGCTTCAAGGTCACCGCGACCGGTAAAGTGTTGAGCGGCCAGGCTGGCAAACGGCATGGCATGATCAAGCGGACAAACAAATTCATCCGCAACGCACGTGGCACCACGGAAATGAGCAAGCCTGACCAGAAGATCGTCAAGCAGTTCATGCCCTACGACCGGTAAGGAGACAGACACATGGCACGCGTAAAAGGTGGGACCACAACCCACGCACGTCACAAGAAGGTCACCGACGCCGCAAAAGGCTATTACGGTCGCCGCAAAAACACGTTCAAAGTTGCTCGTCAGGCCGTCGACAAGGCCAACCAGTATGCGACGCGCGACCGTAAGAACCGCAAGCGCAACTTCCGTGCGCTCTGGATTCAGCGGATCAACGCTGCTGTCCGTAGCCACGACGAAGCACTGACATACTCACGTTTCATCAATGGCCTGTCGCTGGCCGGGATCGAAGTCGACCGCAAGGTTCTGGCCGATCTCGCTGTGCACGAGCCGGAAGCGTTTGGAGCCATCGTCGATAAGGCGAAGGCCGCGCTCGCGTAACACCTCATAACCTGAGGGACAGTTTAAAGAAGCCGCGGACCTTTTCAGGTCTCGCGGCTTCTTGTGTTTAAGGCCTGTGCTGGGTAGCAGGGCAGGGACAGAAGTAAGGGGTCCATGATGGACGACTTGAGAGACAAGTATCTGGCCGCAATTGCGAGCGCCGCCGACGAGGCATCGCTGGAAGAACTGCGGGTCGCCGCCGTTGGCAAAAAGGGCGAAGTGTCCTTGAAGATGCGCGGGCTGGGCAAGATGACACCGGAAGAGCGTCAGGTCGCCGGTCCCGCACTGAACGCCTTGAAGGACGAGATCAATTCGGCGCTGACCGCGAAGAAGATCGCGCTGGCAGACGAAGCTCTGGATGCCCGACTGGCCGAGGAATGGCTCGATGTCACGCTGCCATCTCGACCCCGGCCCGAGGGTACAATTCACCCCGTGTCTCAGGTCACCGAAGAAGTGACGGCCATTCTGGCTGATATGGGCTTTGCCGTGGCTGAAGGTCCGCAGATCGAAGATGACTGGTACAATTTTGATGCGCTGAACATCCCCAGCCACCACCCGGCGCGGACGGAAATGGACACGTTCTATATGCATCGTGCCGAGGGCGACAATCGCCCGCCCCATGTGCTCAGAACCCATACCTCGCCCGTACAAATCCGCTCGATGCAGCAGCACGGCGCGCCCCTGCGGATTATCTGCCCGGGCCGCGTCTATCGCGCGGACTATGACCAGACTCACACCCCGATGTTCCATCAGGTCGAAGGGCTGGCGATCGACAAAGACATCTCGATGGCGAACCTGAAGTGGGTGCTGGAGGAATTCTTCTCGGCCTTCTTCGGCACATCCGTCAAAACCCGCTTCCGTGCATCACACTTCCCGTTCACGGAGCCTTCTGCCGAGGTCGACATCCAGTGTTCCTGGGAAGGCGGCACCGTGAAAGTGGGCGAAGGCGACGGCTGGCTGGAAGTACTGGGCAGCGGCATGGTGCACCCCAAAGTGCTGGAAGCCGGCGGGATCGACCCGGCCGAATGGCAGGGCTTTGCCTTCGGCATGGGCATCGACCGCATGGCGATGCTGAAATACGGCGTGCCGGATCTGCGGGCGTTCTTTGACAGTGATCTCAGGTGGCTCAGGCACTATGGCTTCCGGTCACTTGCTGTACCAACTCTTCATGGAGGGCTTTGAGTATGAAATTCACCCTCTCCTGGCTCCGAGAGCATCTTGAGACCGAAGCTTCGGTGGATGAAATCGCTGAAACCCTCACCGACCTCGGGCTTGAGGTCGAAGAGGTCGTGAACCCGGCTGATCGGCTGGCATCTTTTACGCTCGGTAAAGTCACCAAAGCCGAAAAGCACCCTGACGCAGATCGCCTGCGTGTCTGTATGGTTGCGACCGACGAAGGCGAAAAGCAGATCATCTGCGGCGCGCCCAATGCGCGCGAAGGCATTACCGTCGTAGTCTGTAAACCCGGTGACTATGTTCCGGGCATCGATGTGACCCTCTCGGTCGGCAAAATCCGCGGCGTTGAAAGCCACGGCATGATGGCTTCTGAGCGCGAGTTGGAACTTTCTGACGAACACGACGGCATCATCGAACTGCCCAGTGGCGAGGTTGGCGACAAGTTCGTCGATTGGCTGGCTGCGAATGCGCCCGAAAAAGTTGATCCGATGATCGAAATCGCGATCACGCCAAACCGGCAAGACGCGCTGGGCGTCGAAGGTATTGCCCGCGATCTGGCCGCGCGTGGTCTTGGCACCAAGATTGATCGACCGATTGAGCCAGTACCCGGCAAATTCGAAAGCCCCATCAAAGTCTCGATCGACGATGATACGCTGGATGGCGCGCCGTATTTCACGGGCCGCCTGATCAAGGGCGTCAAGAACGGACCATCACCGGCGTGGTTGCAGCAGCGGCTAAAGGCCATCGGCCTGCGTCCGATCTCGGCCCTTGTCGATATCACCAACTTCTTCACTTTCGACCGCAATCGACCGCTACACGTCTTCGACGCTGATAAAGTGCAGGGCGATCTGCGGGTACATCGTGCGAAGGGTGGCGAAGAGCTGCTGGCGCTGGACGAAAAGACCTACACGTTTGAACCCGGCATGATGGTCATCTCGGATGACCGCGCAGCGGAGTCCATTGCTGGTGTCATGGGTGGCGAAGAAAGCGGCGTGACCGAAGAAACGGTGAACGTCTTCCTTGAAAGCGCTTATTGGGATCCGGTGACGATCGCGAACACTGCGCGTGCACTGAAGATCAATTCGGATGCGAAATACCGCTTTGAGCGCGGCGTTGATCCTGAGTTCACCTTGCCGGGGCTAGAGCTCGCAACCGCTATGGTCCTTGAGCTCTGTGGTGGTGAGGCGTCCGAGGTTGTGAGCGCAGGTGCTGTGCCTGACACGACGCGCGCCTATCGTCTGGACACAGATCGGTGTTCGTCGCTTGTCGGCATGGACATCCCCGCGGATGAGCAGCGCGCGACGCTTGAACGTTTGGGCTTCACACTCGATGGCGATATGGCCACACCGCCCAGCTGGCGCGGCGATGTGAAGGGCGAGGCTGATCTTGTCGAGGAAGTCGCGCGGATCGCGTCCCTGACCAATCTTGAGCCAAAACCTATGCCGCGCATGACCACGGGCGTGCCAAAACCAATACTGACGCTTTTGCAGAAACGAGAGCAGGTGTCACGCCGGACAGCTGCGGCACTGGGCATGAACGAATGCGTCACCTACAGCTTCATTGATCAGGCATCAGCCGAACTATTCGGAGGCGGCACCGACGCGACCAAGGTCGCCAACCCAATCAGTTCCGAGATGACGCACATGCGCCCTTCGCTCTTGCCCGGATTGCTGCAAGCTGCGGCTCGCAATCAGGCCCGCGGCTTTGCGGATATGGCGCTTTTCGAGGTCGGAGCTGTTTTCCATGGTGGTGAGCCGGAAGAACACGAGGTACTGATCACTGGCGTACGCATCGGTGCAAATGCCGCAAAAGATCCCCACGGCAGCCGGCGCGCAGTCGATGTTTTCGATGCTCGTGCAGACGCTGAAGCCGTTTTGTCGGCGCTTGGTGCACCGGCACGGGTGCAATTCCCGCGTGACGCCAAAGGCTGGTGGCACCCGGGCCGTTCAGCGCGGATCACCCTTGGTCCCAAAG
>JAPPOI010000341.1 GCA_028818055.1 Boseongicola sp. | reverse complement strand
CGCCCTTTGGCTCAGAGCTGATCTGGACTTGCTGTGGTCACGGGTACGGCACAACACCACGCGCCCACTGCTTCGAACATCCGATCCCAAGGCCACACTCAAAGAGATTTTCGATGAACGTGTGCCGGAGTACGCTCGAGCTGATCTTGTAGTGGATGCCAGTCCGGAATACTCGATTGAAGACATGACCGACAAAGTGATCGAATGCCTATTGGAACATCCGGACATTCTGGAGGCACAGTCATGAGCATCGATACAGTACACGTTCCACTCGGGGATCGCGCCTACGATGTTCGTATCGGGCAGGGGTTGCTGGCAGCTGCGGGCGCCGAAATCGCGCCTCAGCTTTATCGACCGCATGTCGCTATTGTCACCGAAGAGAACGTCGCCGAAGTGCAAATGGCCGCGTTGAAGGCCGGATTGGACGCTGCAGACGTCACTTATTCGATTTTGACGTTGCCGCCGGGCGAATCCACAAAAAGCTGGGAACACCTGACGACAGTTGTCGAATGGCTGTTGGCGGAAAAGATCGAGCGGCGCGATGTCGTCTTGGCTTTTGGAGGCGGAGTGATTGGCGATCTGGTCGGATTTGCAGCTGCCATCCTGCGTCGTGGCATCAGGTATATTCAAGTTCCCACGTCACTCTTGGCACAGGTCGACAGCTCTGTAGGTGGCAAAACGGCGATAAACTCGTCACATGGGAAAAATCTGATTGGTGCCTTTCACCAACCGGCTCTCGTTCTCGCCGACGTTGATGTCTTGGAAACCATGTCGCGCCGCGACCTTTTGGCAGGTTACGGCGAGGTCGTGAAGTACGGCCTGCTAGGCGACGCAATGTTCTTCAACTGGCTCGAAGCCAATAGCCGGGACCTGATTGAAGGGGACGTTGCGCTGCGACAGTACGCGGTGCGCCATTCGGTGCAGATGAAGGCGGACATTGTCGTTCGCGATGAAACTGAGCAGGGTGATCGCGCGCTGCTTAACCTCGGCCATACCTTTTGTCATGCATTGGAGGCAGCCACAGGATATTCCGACAGGTTGCTTCATGGCGAAGGCGTAGCAATCGGTTGCGCACTCGCATTCGAAACTTCTGCCCGAGCAGGGTTCTGTTCTCAAGAAGATCCAAGCCGCGTACGCGCGCTTCTCAAGGAAACCGGCATGAAAACTGATCTTGCCGATATCCCCGGAGACCTGCCGGATGCGGCAACTCTTATCGAATTGATGGGCCAAGACAAAAAGGTGATCGACGGAACGCTGCGCTTCATCATGGCGCACGGAATTGGTGCCGCGTTTGTCACGTCTGATGTGCCGATCGACGTTGTTCAATCTGTCCTGACCGATGCCTTGGACGCGCGGAGCTAAACACCCGCGAACCGCTTAGAACGGGATTTCGTCGTCCAGATCGCTGCTTGCTGGCGCTGGGCTGCCGCCACCGCTTGGCGCTCCCATATCGTCGCCGTAGCCGCCACCGCCGCCGAAGCTGCCGCCGCCTTCACCACGGCTATCCAGCATAACCATCGTCGAATTGTAGGGACGAAGTACAACTTCGGTGGAATATCTGTCCTGGCCAGACTGATCCTGCCACTTGCGGGTCTCGAGCTGACCTTCAAGATAGACCTTTGAACCTTTGCGAAGATATTGCTCTGCGGTACGCGCCAGCGGCTCCGAAAAAATTGCTACCGAATGCCATTCGGTACGCTCGCGTTGTTCACCCGTGTTGCGATCTTTCCAACGCTCTGACGTCGCGATCCGCAAGTTGCAGACTTTTCCGCCGTTTTGGAAGGTGCGCACTTCGGGGTCACGCCCCAAATTGCCGACAAGAATAACCTTGTTCACCGATCCTGCCATTTCGAGCCTCCCACGAATCTATCTTTTGTCAAAGGTGACTATCCAATGCGTGGCCATGGTTAACAAGGCGTGAACAGCCACGGATTGGAATTCCCCGACAAATTGCCTAAATTAACCGGCGTTGATTAAGGAGTTCTTGGGGGCATGCGTCGGTTTTTGGTACCGTCGACGGTGGTGATCATTGTAGCCGGCGTGACTGGGGCAGCGTCCGAAAGCCTGACCTCGAAATCCCGCTCGTCGCTCTTTTCGAAGCAGGTTGACGTTTTGGACGGCCGTGCGGCCCAGCAATATGCCAATTCAGTCCGCCTTCAGCCACCCGACATCATAGTACCCGGTGCGCCAGAGTCCGTTGAGGCGTTTGACGGCCGATTCGCAGGCAAGTTTTTGGCGACCGCCAAAAATGCAGCCCGCAAATACGGCATCCCAGAGGACTTGTTCCTGAGACTTGTTCAGCAGGAGTCTGCATGGAACCCCAACGCGGTTTCACGCAAAGGGGCTATCGGTCTTGCGCAGTTGATGCCGGCGACAGCGCGCGCTCTGCGTGTTAATCCGCGCGACCCGGTCCAAAATCTTGAAGGTGGCGCAAGATATCTTGCCACACAGTACAAGAGGTTTCGGTCTTGGCGCCTTGCGTTGGCGGCGTACAATGCCGGGCCAGAGGCCGTTGCAAAATACAATGGCATTCCTCCCTATCGTGAAACCCAAGGATATGTTCGCGCCATATTGGGCCGTTGATCCAGGTTCCATCGACCAAGCCTAAATGCGATCCAAACAGCGTGGTCATAGTATGCCATGCGCGTAATCCTTTGCCTGATGATTTTCACCAGA
This sequence comes from Boseongicola sp., assembly GCA_028818055.1. Lineage (GTDB taxonomy): Bacteria > Pseudomonadota > Alphaproteobacteria > Rhodobacterales > Rhodobacteraceae > JAPPOI01. Next base: position 1,903 of record JAPPOI010000341.1, on the reverse strand, counting down.
CAGAGCAGAAGGCTGCTGACATCTACTTGTCAGTGGGGTGTGCTAATGTGTCTGCAGTAAGCCCGGAGGCATGGAATGCGCCGTATCACCAGAATGTTTGAGATCATTCAGATCCTGCGAGCGTCCTCAAAACCGCTGAGTGCCGAGACACTGGGGCAGCGATTGGACGTTTCAAAGCGGACAATCTATCGCGACATTGGTGCATTGCAGGGAATGCGCATTCCTATCGATGGCGAAGCGGGCGTCGGCTATCTGATGCGACGCGGTTACGACCTGCCGCCATTGAATTTCGATACGGAAGAAATTGAAGCGCTGAGGGTTGGATTGTTGATGCTTGCCCGCACCGGCGACAACGCCCTTCAAAAAGCCGCTGGCCGGGTCATGAAAAAGATCGATGCGCTGCAATGCGACGACACGCGCTACGTGGTGGCGCCATGGGGCGCTCCACCGGACGACCCTGAAAAAGGCTGTATATCGCTCTCCGACGTTCGGGCGGCCATCAGAGATAACAAAAAGCTCCGCATCACTTACCGAAGTCCAGATCAGGTCACTTCAGAGCGGGTGATCCGTCCTATCGCGGTCATTTATCATCTTGAAGCAAATATGATTGCTGCATGGTGTGAGAAGCGTGGTGGGTTCAGGCACTTCCGGACCGACCGAATTTGGGAATGCGAAGTTCTGGAAGAAACCTTCGAAAATCAGGCTGACGCCCTTCGACTTCTCTGGGAAGAGCAAGAGGGATTTAACGCAGAATACTCACTTGCTCGGGTTCAATGATCTTTTGGTGGGACGTTATCGATGCCGGAGCTGCCCCAAGGGTGACATCTGGCAATCCGTTTCAGCGCCAACCAAGATCCCTTGATACCGCCATGGGTCTCTAATGCTTCCAAAGCGTAAGCCGAGCACGTTGGGTGATACCGGCAGTTGAATCCGACCCACGGACTGAAGATCAGCCTGTATGCTCGAACTGGCAATGACAGTATTTTTGCGAGGGGTGTCACGACTCTTGGTGAACCTTTTCCAAGCTGCTTTGCAGCTCATCACATAGGTCGGCAAACCCAATTTCTGAAGTGACGTTTCTGCGGCCAATCAAAACATAGTCGAAGCCAGGGCGACCATTTGACGGAATAATCATCCGAGCGGCCTCACGCAGACGCCGTTTCGCCCGATTGCGCGCAACTGCATTTCCGACTTTTTTGGAACAGGTGTATCCGACCCGTGCTGGTCCATTGTCTCCGCGATCCAGCGCTTGCAGAACAAAGGCGGCACGTGCGATCCGGCGGCCGCGGGCGGCTGCCAAAAAATCCCGTCGTTTCTTCAAAGTTTCAGGCATGGGCTTCAAACGACAAAGCCGCCTGCGGTTGCCCGCGGCGGCCTCACCAAATAGTTCTCTCGTCGCCTATTAAGCGCTGAGCGACTTACGACCCCGTGCACGGCGTGCATTCAGGATCTTGCGTCCGGCTTTGGTGGCCATACGCGAACGAAAACCGTGGCGCCGCTTGCGCACTAAGTTTGAAGGTTGGAATGTGCGTTTCATCGCATCTCTCCGGGTCTTGGACCAAAATCACGGTGGATTCGGCCCGAAATCATCTCGAAGCCCGGTCTCTAAGGGCAAGAGGGACCCAAGTCAACTGCAACAATCCCAAGAAATCGCCTCGTGGAATGTTTCAAACAGAAGCCCTTTTCGCAATATCTGGCATGTATCGATCACTGCTCATCAAGCGGACGTGATCAGCCTGACAATTCCTCACATAGGTCCCGATCTTTTGGCAAACGATAGACCACAAGTACGGAAACTGTTTGAAATGACGGATATGACGGAAACTCCCAGCCAGAGCGGCGGATTGGCTCGCAAACTGCCGATCATTGCCATCCTTGTTGTTGCGGCGATTGGTGCATTCAC
>JAPPOI010000314.1 GCA_028818055.1 Boseongicola sp. | reverse complement strand
TGTGAACGCTGGGCAGGCATTTGTGTCTCTTGGTACCTCGGGCGTTTTATTTGCCGCAAACGACGGTTACCAGCCCGACCCTGAAACAGCGGTTCACACGTTCTGCCATTCGCTGCCCAACACATGGCACCAGATGGGCGTGATACTTTCGGCGACCGACGCGTTGAACTGGTACGCTGGTCTGGTCGGACACTCTCCAGAACAACTCACATCGGAGCTTGGCCCCCTGACCGCACCGGGAAGCGCGCTATTTTTGCCCTACCTCGGCGGAGAGCGGACGCCCTTGAACTCCGGCACCGTTCGGGGAAGCTTCATGGGTCTCGAACACGCCACCGACCAAGCAGCGGCAACACGTGCTGTTCTTGAGGGCGTGACGTTTGCCCTCGCTGATAGCCGCGATGCATTGGCCGCAACAGGAACAACGTTTGATACCGTTTTCGCCGTCGGCGGCGGAAGCCGTTCCGAGTACTGGTTGAAGGCCATTGCGACCGCCCTGAATTTGCCCATCTCGGTCCCGGAAGCAGGAGATTTCGGCGCCGCGTTTGGTGCTGCACGACTGGGGATGATGGCCGAGACCAGCGATCTATCCATTGCGACGCCACCCAGCGTCGAACGAACTATTGAACCCGAGCTCTCGCTTGTCGAGGCGTTCGCAGATTGCCACCAGCGCTACAAACAAGCCGCGCATTTCCTGAAGGACTTCCGATGACTGACTATTTCAAGGATATCCCACAGATCCGCTACGAGGGACCGGACAGCGATAACGAATTCGCATTCCAGCATTACAATCCCGACGAGATCGTCATGGGCAAGCGAATGGAGGACCACCTGCGATTTGCCGTTGCCTATTGGCACAGCTTTGCTTGGCCGGGGGGCGACCCATTTGGCGGCCAGACCTTTGAACGCCCCTGGTTCGGTGACACGATGGAGCTTGCAAAACTCAAGGCTGACGTCGCCTTTGAGATGTTCGATATCCTTGGACAACCCTACTACTGCTTCCACGACGCGGATGTTCGGCCCGAAGCTGATACTTTTGCGGACTCCAAAGCGCGCTTTGAAGAAATCGTCGATTACTTCGGCGAGAAGATGCAATCGTCAAAGACCAAACTTCTTTGGGGTACAGCTAACCTGTTCACAAACCGGCGTTTTATGTCCGGTGCCGCCACAAACCCGGACCCTGATGTCTTCGCTTATTGCGGTGCCATTGTCCAAAGCTGCATGGATGCAACCCTGAAACTTGGTGGCGAGAACTACGTGCTTTGGGGTGGTCGCGAAGGCTATGAAACCCTTTTGAATACCGACCTGAAACGGGAGCGTGAACAGGCGGGCCGGTTCCTTTGCATGGTTGTCGACTACGCCAAGAAGATCGGCTTCAACGGCACGATCCTGATCGAACCGAAGCCACAAGAACCGTCAAAGCACCAGTATGACTATGATGTGGCCACCGTTTACGGCTTCTTGAAAGACTTTGGTCTCGAGAATGAAGTGAAGGTCAACATTGAACAGGGCCACGCAATCTTGGCCGGACACACTTTTGAACATGAAATCGCACTTGCGGCGTCGTTGGGCATTCTGGGGTCGATCGATATGAATCGGAACGACTATCAATCCGGTTGGGATACCGACCAGTTCCCGAACATGGCACCCGAAGTGATGCTGTCCTACTACGAGATTATCAAGGCCGGTGGCTTCACGACGGGAGGCACCAATTTCGATGCGAAAATCCGGCGTCAATCGCTGGACCCCGAGGATCTGATCCTCGCGCATGTCGGAGGGATGGACGTATGCGCACGTGCCTTCAAAGCTGCCGCTAAAATGCTGGAGGATGGGAAGCTCGAAGCTGAGCGAGAGGCCCGCTACGCCGGCTGGAACAGCGAAAGCGCCAAAGCCTTGTTGGGCGGTTCGCTAGAAGATTGCACAGCGTACGTAACATCAAATGGCGTTGAGCCGCAGCCGCGATCGGGCAAGCAAGAGCGCTTGGAAAACTTGGTGAACCGCTACATTTGAAGCGCGTCACCAAAAGTTAGAAAAGGCCGCCCTTCGGCGGCCTTTTTTATCTAGTTGGTTATGATTTCCGGACCCATCACTGCATTCGGTAGGACAGTAGATATCCAAGGCACATAGGTCACGATAATCAGGAACACGAATAACACCGCAAGGAATGGCAGAGCGGCGCGGACAACACGCATCATCGGCATCCCGGCCACGCCAGAGGTCACGAACAAGTTCAGACCTACAGGTGGAGTGATCATTCCGATCTCCATGTTCACGACCATAATGATCCCAAGGTGAATTGGGTCAATTCCAAGTTCGATGGCGATCGGGAAAACCAGCGGTGCGACGATAACCAGAAGCCCCGATGGCTCCATGAACTGGCCACCGATCAAGAGGATTATGTTTACCATCACAAGGAACATGACCGGACCAAAACCGGCGGACAGCATGGCTTCAGCAATATGCTGCGGCACCTGCTCATCCGTCAAAACGTGCTTCAGGATCAATGCGTTAGCGATCACAAACAATAGCGTCACCGTCAGCTTTCCAGCCTCAAACAGCGTTTGCTGGGTGTCACGGTGGAAGAACGCGGTGATCAGCGCCCAAGGTGCTTCACGCAACTTGCGACGTTCACCAAGCGACAGATCTTCAGTTACCGAGGCTGCTGACAGGCTGCGCGCTTTGGGAGCTGAGAGTGGACCCATGTCTTTGTAGACAAAGCTCGCAATGAAGAACGCATAAACTGCCGCTACAGCTGCTGCTTCTGTCGGGGTGAAGATACCGCCGTAGATGCCACCAAGAATGATCACAATCAGAAACAGACCCCAGCCGGCTTCACGTCCTGATGCCCAAATCTCTCCCCAGCCCTGCCATTCGCCTTTTGGAAGGTCTTTGACCTTGGCCATGACATAGATGGTTATCATCAACATCAGACCAGCCATCAGGCCGGGGATGACACCCGCAAGGAACATACGCCCAACGGACACTTCGACTGCGGCCGCGTAGACCACCATCACAATCGACGGCGGAATAAGGATGCCCAACGTGCCGGCGTTACAAATAACGCCTGCGGCGAAATCCTTTGAGTATCCAACCTGACGCATGCCAGCGATCACAATCGAGCCGATCGCGACAACCGTTGCCGGAGAAGAGCCAGACAAAGCGGCGAACAGCATACAGGCGAACACACCAGCAATAGCCAGGCCGCCTGGGAAGTGCCCCACGCAGGCAATCGAGAAGCGGATAATCCTGCGCGCAACGCCACCAGTTGTCATGAAGCTCGACGCCAGAATGAAGAATGGAATAGCAAGAAGCGTGAAGTGGCCCTCAAACGCGGCGAACATGGTTTGAGCCACAGATGCCAGCGAGCTGTCCGAGAACCACAACAAAAACAGAATTGACGACAGGCCGAGCGAAACTGCGATCGGAACACCGATCAGCAAGAGACCAATCACCATGCCAAAGAGAAGTACGACGTCCATTACGCTTTCCCTTCTTCGATATTGGCGGCCTCTGCGGCCTCGGCCAGCTCATCTTCAACTTCGTGGCTTGCGACGAGGCGATCTGTGTCGCCCCTCCAAATTCGCCAAGCTGCCTGCGCAAAGCGGAACAAGAGAAGTGCCATTGAAACCGGCAAAATCACGTACGGCAAAAACCGTGGAATTTTTTCGTACTCGTCGCCGTCGTTGAAGGCGTCTTCCATCCAGCGCAGCACTTCTGGCATCGGAATATCATTGGTTTCGTACCAACCCTTGGGTCGGAACTTTTCCTCAAAACCAAGTGGGAACCAACGACCCTCGGTGGCCGGAAGATTGGCGAAGTTCGCCCAGTAATCCCAGCTGCCTTTCAGCATCAGTGCTGCAAATATCAGACATGCGGCGGCAGAAATCAGACCAAGCGCACGTCGCCCGCCAGGGGAAAGAACGTTGATGATGGCATCAACACCCAGATGCGAGCTTTTTTTGACGGCATAACTTGCGCCAAGAAGTACGAGCCAAGCAAACATGAACACAGTGAGCTCAAGGGCCCAAAGAATGTTTGAGTTGAACCCATAACGCGCGACAACGTTTGCGAATGTCACTAACGTCATGAGGCCCAAAAGAAGCGCGATCAGCGTTTCTTCGATCCGATCAACAAAACTGGTGTTTGTGTCGTGATCCATGGCTTGCCCTCCCGTGTGGTAGCCAGATCATGCCTTAAAGTTTGGCGACCGGGCCAGAACCCGGTCGCCGAAAGTTTTAGGAGCCTGCGTTGAAGCTCTGAGCTGCGTCGATCATGTCCTGACCAACGTCACCAGCGAACTGGTCCCAAACTGGCTTCATCGCGTCGACCCATGCGGAGCGCTGCGAGTCATCAAGCTGGCGAATGGTGCCGCCTGCGTCGATGATCGCCTGTTTGGCGGACTCGTTAACCGCGAAGGCTTCCGAGTTACGTGTGTTCGTCACTTCATCAAGAATGGTGAGGAACTGGTCCCGAACGTCGGCATCGAGGCTGTCGAGCCAGTCAACGCTGGTCACAACGAGATAGTCGATGATGCCATGGTTGGTTTCGGTCACGCCGTCCTGAACTTCGAAGAACTTCCGGCCATAAATGTTCGACCATGTGTTCTCTTGTCCGTCCACAACGCCCTGCTGAAGAGCACCGTACACTTCCGAGAACGCCATCTTTTGTGGCGAACCGCCGATGGCTTCCATCTGTGCCACAAGCACGTCAGACGACTGAACGCGGAACTTCAATCCGTTTGCGTCTGTTGGCAGTACCAAAGGTACGTTTGCCGACATCTGCTTCATGCCATTGTGCCAGAACTGAAGACCTTGAAGACCACGCTTTTGCATGCTGTCTTTCATTGCCTGACCAGAAGCCGAAGCTTGGAAAGCGTCGACTGCATCGATGTCTTTGAACATGAATGGCAGGTCGAACAGACGGAACTGTTTGGTGAACTTCTCGAACTTCGAAAGCGATGGTGCAGCCAGCTGCACGTCGCCGTTCAAAAGCGCCTCGAGAACTTTGTCATCGTTATAGAGCGTCGAGTTCGGGAACACTTCCATGCACGCGACGCCATTCATTTCGGCATTCACACGTTCAGCCAAAAGCGTCGCTGCAATCCCCTTCGGGTGCTTGTCGCTGTTGGTGACGTGGCTGAACTTGATGACCATTTCGTCGCCTTCACAGGCAGCCATGGCTACACCTGGAACGAACGCGACAGCGGCGACGCAAGCCGCCTTCAAAAGACTTTTCATGATTTCCTCCTCCGTGTCAGACCAGATGGTCTTTGGACGAATCTACTAGGTGAAAACAAATCCAACAGCGCAACAGGCCATTATAGATTTGTTTTTTGCGCATAATTTCAGCAGGTTAAGATCAAGGCAATCCAACGCAAACGGAATTGTGCGAAAATCCGCACAGTTTTCTTGCGCCCTTTGCAGCGCACCCGTAAAGTCCCGATTCGCAATGAAGGACGATTTACCTCCCATACGATTGCGGCCGCCGCTTTTGGCCATCGTGCTATTTCTGCTGGCATCGCTCGCTGTGTGTGGCGCTGTCTATTCGCAAACTCTCAAAGATGGCTTTGATCAGCTCTCAGAGCGGGCAGAAGTTCGGCTGGCCCAGCACAATGACAAGTTTCTCGGACAGATCACTCGGTTTCAACAACTGGTCGCAACATTGGCGCGCCATCCCGAACTTGTTGAAGCTGCAAGCACTGGAAACGGCGATGCTCTTCCAGATTTGCTTCTGTCCTTTGCGCTTGCCACAGGCGCCAGTGAGATATCGCTGACAGATGCACAAGGGCAGTTTGTGGTTTCCTCATCTGGGACATCGGAAAAGGAAACCCGGACCTTAGTCGAGGGAGATCATATCAAGACAGCCCTGGATGGTGGGCTTGGTTGGTCACACGGCCTTGAAAGCGCTGCCGATCCACGCACGCTGTACTTTGCGCGGGCAATTTTTGATGAGGCAGGACCGGTGATTGGAGCGGTTGCGGTTTCAGTCGCAGTTGCCAGTCTGGAGTTTGAATGGTCATTTGGGCCAGAGCCCCTGGCGTATTTTGACAACGCCGGGGTCGCGTTCGTCTCGAACCGGCCATCGCTTGCGCTTCGGCATGATACTCGTCTGGCCAGCATCTCGCCTTTAAGATTTGACAGCCCAGGCGACACCCTTCGGTCTATGTTTGACTATCAGGAGCGATCTGCTTTTGGGCACCGGCTTTGGCAGGTTGAAGACGGAGCGCCGCTTCCGTCCGAAGCTTTGGTCCTGAGCCAGTTCATCCCACGTGTGGATCTGACAGGGTACATTTTCCAAGACACCAAAAGCGCGCGAGAACGCGCAAATCTGATCACCTTCCTCAGCGGATTGATCATTGGATTGGCCGGGCTTTTGCTTTGGGTCACCTGGCTTAGGCGCCAAACGCTGGCCCGCCAGCTTCGAGTCGAAGAAGCGGCCAATATTGAACTTGAAGAACGTGTGGCCCGACGAACCGCTGAATTGAAAAACACCCAGGATCAGCTGGTGGCGGTCAGCCGTCTATCGGCCCTTGGAGAGATGTCGGCAGGCATCAGCCACGAATTAAACCAGCCGCTTGGTGCAATCCGCAACTTTGCGGAGAACGGCAAAAAGCTTATCCAACGCGGTGACGAAGCTGCGGCATCTGAAAACTTTGACTTCCAGATCGGTCAGGTAGATCGCATTGGGCGGATCATTAAGTCATTGCGAGCATTCGCAAAAAACGAGCCCCAACAAATCAGCGAAGTCGAAATTACAAGTGTGGTTCGTGAAGCGCTTGATGTCTCAGACCTTCGGATCAATCGGGAGGCGGTAGAAGTCAAAGCAACGGGGCTTGAAGACGAGGTATCGGTCGATGCCGGTCGGGTTCGATTACAGCAAGTGATCGTGAACATCCTTGGCAACGCAATGGATGCGATCGACGGGCAACCCGAGAAAACCATCGACATAGACCTAGCAACCACATCTACGGCAGCTGTTCTTTCGATAAGGGACTCCGGGCCCGGACTTGAGGATCCAGAGCGCGTCTTTGATCCATTTTATTCGACCAAGGATCCCGGCGGCAGTTCGGGCATGGGTTTGGGACTGGCGATCTCTCACGGAATTATCGGAAGCTTCGGTGGCACACTTTCCTGTCGGAATAGACCAAACGGTGGAGCCGAGTTCACGATAACCCTGCCGTTAAGCGAGGCTCAATCATGAAAGATCGGGTATTGCTCATCGAAGACGACCCGGGAATGCGTGCAGCTCTCACTCAGTCTCTCGAACTTGAGGACGTGACTGTTATCCAGGCGGAAAGCCTTGCACAGGCAAGGCGAACGATCCGCGCCAATTTTCCGGGCGTGGTTTTGTCCGACATTCGGATGCCGGTGCAGGATGGCTTCGCGGTTTTGGAACGCGTTAAGGAGGTGGACGCCGACCTGCCGGTTATCTTCCTGACAGGGGAAGCAGACGTCCCCATGGCCATTCGTGCGCTTCAATCGGGCGTATATGACTTTCTGGAAAAGCCCTGCGCGGTGGACGACCTGATGCGTGTCGTGCAGCGGGCACTGGATCACAGGCGCCTTGTAATGCAAGCGCGCCGGCTTTCGAGTGCTTTGGAGCACAGCGATGCGGCGGCTATTCACTTCCCGGGCTCAACGAATGCGTCAACGCAATTGCGCAGTGAACTGCGACGACTGTCGGAACTGGATGCCCATGTTCACGTGTACGGAGACGCCGGATCAGGACGTCGCTTGGCCGCGCATACGCTGGATTTTCTCTCAGAAAACAGCGCCGGAACCGCAGCAATTAACTTTGAGCGTGATCCCGACGGAACCGCATTGCTGCCGGACCAACTGAAGAGTTCCGGCGTTGTCATTTTGAAGAATATCGAGCACGCGACGGATCGCACGCGCGGTTTGATCGCTAATGTCGTTGCTGAACAACCTGAGCTTCGAATTATCACCACGTCAGATCGCGTGATGGATGAAATTGGAACCTGGAAAACGATCATCGAAAGTCTCGGCGATTTTGTGGAAGTGCGCGTGCCAAACTTGCGCGAACGACATGCTGATCTTCCAATGATCTTCGAAAACCTACTTCGTCAGGCGGCGCGGAACCTTGATACCGACACGCCGGAAATTCCGTCAGAAATCCTTGAGGACATTACTGGCCGCAGTTGGGACGGCAATCTGCCTGAGTTACGTGAACGTGCCCAAGCCCTTGTGGTCAACTCTCCCGGCACGCTCGGAGAGCAACCGGGTTTAAGTGAGCAAGTGCACGCGTTTGAGAAATCCCTTTTGATCGAAGCGCTACGCGAAGCCGACGGTAATGCTACGCGGGCTGCAGCCGCTTTAAAGCTACCGCGCAAGACCTTTTACGACAAACTCGCACGACACGGTATCGAACCAAAAGCACTGCGTGCCAGGCGTCTTGCAGCCCCGGAGCAAAACTCAACCGGGTGACATACCGCGCAGTCTTTCAGACCTACGCCTTAGTAGCTCAACCGTTGCCAGCAACAGTATCGATAGCGTGACAAGGATAGTCGCAACCGCCAGAATTGTTGGGCTTATCTGCTCGCGTAGGCCCGTAAACATTTGCCAAGGAAGCGTTTTCTGACCAGCCGAACCGACGAAAAGAACCACGACCACTTCGTCGAACGAAGTGATGAACGCGAACAGGCCGCCCGAAATCACACCCGGCAAGATCAGGGGCATTTGGACACGGAAAAACGTGGTGACCGGGTTGGCCCCCATGTTCGCCGCAGCCCGTGTCAGGGATCGGTCAAAGCCAACCAACGTGGCCGTTACAGTGATAATCACGAACGGAATGCCCAAAGCCGCGTGCGCAAGGACGACGCCAAAGTACGTCCCCTGCAGGCCGATACGGCTGTAAAAGAAGTACATCCCGGCCGCCGATATGATCAGCGGGACAATCATTGGCGAGATCAGAATGGCCATAATGGCCCGACGGAACGGAACATGCTCGGACGATAGGCCGATCGCCGCTAGGGTTCCGAAGCTGACCGATAGAAGTGTGGCAGCCGGTGCGATAAGAACCGAATTCCGCAAAGCGTTTTGCCAGTCGTTATTTGTTAGGAAGTCACGGTAGTGCTTCAGCGAGTAACCCTCGGCCTCAAACCTCAGCATTTCGGGCGTAAACGTGAAGAAGTCTTGCGAGTTGAATGACAGAGGCATGACCACCAGAATTGGCGTGATCAGGAAAACGAAAATGGCGCCGCAAATCACGCGGAAGGTAAAGTGCCACAACACCTGACCGGGTGTCAGGTACGGCGCAAGCTTTTCGCGATACCGGCCCTCGTAAAGCCACCACGTGAGCCATCCAAAGAACCATCCAAAGAGTGCGCCAATCACTAACCCGGGTATCCCGCCCAAAAGTAGACCGCCAACCGCCAACAGAACTGTGAATCCCCATTTGGTGGGGCGTTCTGTTTTGATGATTTGGGTCGCCACAAACGCCATTGCGCCGAGCAGTACCGCGCCAATGATCAGGCCGAGAAATCCACTTCCCTGCGCGGTACCAACGAACAGTCCCGCCAAGGCTCCGAAAGCCGCAACAATCGGTACATAAAAGTTGACCGGCTTACGTGAAATTGGAGTTTTACCTGCCATCGTCTCAGCCCCCCAACTTAACGTTGTCGATACCGACGATCCGGTCGTAGGCCCAATATAAGATTAAGACCACGGCCAGAAGTATCGTGCCCAGCGCTGCAGCCAGGCCCCAATTCAGGGACGACGATATGTGATAGGCGATCCGGTTCGAGATAAAGACACCTGTCGTGCCTCCGACAATTTCAGGCGTGATGTAGTAGCCAATTGAAAGAATGAAGACGAGGATCGATCCGGCACCGATGCCAGGCACCGACTGAGGGAAATACACCCGCCAGAACGCCGTCCAATTTGTCGCTCCCAGCGACTTGGCTGCGCGCAAATAACTGGGTGGGATGGTTTGCATCACCGAGTAGAGCGGCAAGATCATGAACGGCAAAAGAATGTGAGTCATCGCAATAATCGTGCCGGTCTGATTGTTGATCATGACTAATCGGCCATCGTCGGCCACCATGCCCAACCAGACAAGGACATCATTGATCACCCCCTGTTGCTGAAGCATGACTTTCCACGCCGACGTCCGGACCAGAAGCGACGTCCAGAATGGCAAAAGAACCAGTATCATCAACAAGTTCGCCGTGCGCATCGGCAAATTCGCCAAGATCCAAGCGACCGGATAACCCAGCAAAATGCACGAGAACGTTATGACGAGCGACATGAACATCGTGCGTCCAAACAGCATCAAATAGATCCGCTGGTTTTCTGGCCTCTGTTCGATGCCATCGGGCGTCTTTTGCATGTCGATGGAGTTCAGAAAATAGCCGTCAATGTATGGCGGAGCGTAGGTGTGAATTGTGCGCCAAACCTCGGGGTCCGCCCAATCTTCGTCGATGTCGGCAAACTGAGAGCGAATTGAAATTGGTTCAATTCCTGCGAATGCTGACGCCGCTTGATCAACACGGGCATCAACTCCAGCGCCCTGACCCTTTGACACCTCAGTGTAGAGGGCAGTGACGATAAAATCTTCGATATCTTCTTCAGAAGAATTTTTGCCGTCGGCTCCAAGAACAGCGGACCAACGATCCCAAGTGGACGCGGTGAATGGCAGCGCGGATCTTACGCCAGCGTTGGAAAACAAGTCCTCCCAAGTTGCGCCTTCTTCCCAAGAAGGATCTGCGTCTACCAACGCATCCGTATAAACATCGGTATCAAATCGTCCAATTCCTCGTCCGGATTTGCGGAATAAGGACGAGAGACCGGTTTTCTCATAATTCAACCGTGTACCAAGACGCGTATGAAGCTTTTGCTCCCGCGCGAGAACCATGTCGACGTAGAAGGCCTCGAACACTTCTTCGGGTGGAAGCTCTTCCTCGTCAGAGTCCCAAGCTGATAGTCGTGATACTGTTTGTGGCAGCGTGTCCCGGACAATCTGGTTCTCGACCGAGCGGAAAAGCATGTCCGCGATCGGAGCCAGGAAAGTGACCAGGACGAAAACCAAAAGTGGTGCAATCAAGAGCAAAGCCCTGATCTTCTGCATGCGCAGCGCGCGCGCCAAACTCTTTTTCAGCGGGGTCCCGTCTGCGGCCAGCATTGGCCCGTCTTGTGTCTGGGTGTCAGCCAACCTTCACGCGCCTTCTGCTAGTATGATCATCGACGTTGCCGTCCGATGACGAATTTTCATAACTTCTTGGTATTCGGGATCATTGTAGGCATTTAACGCCGCCTCGTAGGTCGGAAACTCGAATACCACGTGGCGGGAAAATTCCTCGCCTTCCATGGTTTGCGAAGCCCCGCCACGAACAAGCGGTTTTGCACCATGGGATAAGAGGATCGGCGTGTCCTTTTCAACGTACTCTTTGTATGCTTCGGGATCGTTCACAGTGATGTGGCCGATAATGTAACCCTTTGGCATGGTTTCTTCCCTTAAGTACGTTAGCTGGCGATCTTAGTTGCCGACCGCCGGGTCGAGTTGTGCAGGGGTGGGCTTGGCGCCCACCCCATTTTCATTATTGAGCCAGCCAAGCCTGGAACTTCGCGTCGATGTCGTCGCGATAGTCGGCCCAGAACTCGTAGTTATAGAGGAACGTGTTCTGTGCGTTGTTAGGATCGGTTGGCATGTGCGGAGCCATTTCGATGCCAAGGTCGGCGTGCTTGCCAACCAGTGGTGCCGAAGAAGCACGAGCAGGACCGTACGAAATGTACTTGGCCTGATCCGCCAAACGCTGCGTGTCGGTCGCGAACATGATGTAGTCAAGTGCGCGTGCCTGACGCTCTGGGCTCAGACCAGTTGGGATGATCCAGCCGTCAAGGTCAAACACCTGAGCGTCCCACAGCATCGCAACTGGCTGGTTCTGCTCTTCGATGACCGAGAACAAGCGACCGTTGTAGGTCGAGCCCATTACGACTTCACCGTCAGCAAGCAGCTGCGGAGTGTCGGCGCCGGCCGACCACCAGATGACATCGTCTTTGATCGTGTCGAGCTTGGCGAGCGCCTGGTTCTGGCCCTCTTCTGTTTCAAGCACGTCATAAACGTCGGCTTTTGCAACGCCGTCACAGATCAGAGCCCATTCCATGTTGTTGATTGGGCGCTTCTCAAGCGAACGCTTGCCGGGATAAGTTTCCGTGTCGAAAACGGCGCAAACAGATGTAGGTGCTGTGTCACCAACAAGGTCTGTGCGATAGCCGAATGTTGTCGAATAAACGATCTGCGGGATGAAGCAGTCGCTTACAAGCAGGTCACCGAAGTCTTCAGATGCAGGTGTTCCGTCTGGAGCCGCCGCGAGTTGAGTGTCCGCGTCGATTTCCAGAGCCAGACCTTCGTCGCAAAGACGAATGGCGTCGGCAGCAACCACGTCAACAACGTCCCAAGTGACATTGCCGGCTTCGTTCATTGCGCGAAGCTTGGCCACAGCTTCAGCCGAGCTGTCGTCGTTGATGATTTCAACGCCGGTGTTTGCCGAATACGGTTCGTGATATGCGCGAAGTTGCGACTTAGAGTATGCACCGCCCCAAGAGACGATGGTCATTTCGCTGGCCATGTGGCCGTCTGCAAGTACAGGCAACGCCGGTACGCTGAGCGCGGTCTCAGCCAACAATGCGGGTACGACTTTCATAAAGGTTTCTCCCCATTTTACGCCCGTGTTGTCGTTCGTCCAAAGGCTCGGCCACGGGTTTGTCCAAGCCCCAATTCGGTTATGCGTCTAATGCGCGGCAATCTTTCGGCAACCAGCCAATTTCGATCTCTTCGCCCGGTTTCAGCCGCACAGCATCGGGCGCGTTCCGCGTTTTGACGATGAAATCGTCGCGGCCTGCAACGCGCAGGCGGAAGCGGAAAATATCGCCCATGTAGATAAATTCCTGCACGGTCGCCTTCAGAGTATGCGCATCGGCGTGCAAGCGATCCTTGTTGAATTCGACCCGCTCGGGGCGGATCGATACCTTAGTGCGTTCACCCGGCTGCGAGACATTCACTGGCTTGGCGTCGATTTCTTCGCCGCTATCCAGCGTGACCACGCACTCATCACCGTTCACCGATTTAAGAACACCTTCCAGAGTGTTGTTTTCACCAATGAACTGCGCAACGAAGCTGTTTTCCGGTTCTTCATACAGCGTGTCAGGTGGTGCCAGTTGCTGGATTCGTCCGTCGTCGAAAACCGCAACGCGGTCTGACATCGTCAGCGCCTCGGTTTGGTCGTGTGTGACGTAAACCGTTGTAATCCCAAGGTCATGCGCCAGGTTTGTGATCTCAAACTGCATGTGCTCGCGAAGCTGCTTGTCCAAGGCACCCAAAGGTTCGTCCATCAGAACCAGTTCCGGTTCGAACACCAGCGCGCGTGCCAGTGCAATCCGCTGCTGCTGGCCACCTGACAGTTGGGCCGGACGGCGTCCACCAAATTCGCCCATCTGAACCATGTCCAACGCGCGTTTGACCTTGGCCTCACGATCCGATTTGCCCATTTTCCTGACTTCCAACGGGAAGCTCAGATTTTCGGCGACCGTCATGTGCGGGAACAACGCATAGTTTTGAAAGACCATGCCAATTCCACGCTTATGCGGTGGGATGTTATTGATCGGACTGCCATCCAAAAGGATTTCGCCGTGTGTCGCAGTTTCGAAACCTGCGAGCATCATCAGACAGGTCGTCTTCCCCGACCCCGATGGTCCGAGCATCGTCAGGAATTCGCCTTTCGGCATCGACAGATTGAGGTCTTTCACGACAAGAATTTCACCGTCGTAGCTTTTTTGCACGCGTTGAAATTCGACGAATGAAGCGTCGTTGGCCATTGTTTTGCCGGACCTCCCTGTCCTAGCGATATTTTTCCGCTTTTGCGGATTTTTTGATCTTAGCCACTAAAGCGGGTGGCTGGTTCAACATCAACCGTTTTTCTTTGGAAGTTAGCGGTATCAATTAGTTTCTGTTCGGAATCGTCTTTTTTTCTGGCAGTTCAATGCCTTGTCGCTCAAGAAATTCACGGAGCTTATGTGCCGTAAGGCGTGATTACCCGACCCCGTGTGTACGGGGATACGACGAAACGCTTGGAACTTCGTGCTTGCTGCGGATTTCGGACCCCGGATCCCAAACCTCAATCTCAAGCGGGAAACATGCCGCAACGTCGGAGGAATGTTCGGATGAACAATCTCCACCCGGACAAGCTGAAAGCCCGACAACCAAGTCTAACTCTGCGCGAAATTCTATTGAATCTCCGGGCCTTACCGGGCTTGCTTTCATGAAATACTGGCCCGTGTCACGCGTGAAACCGGTGCACATGAATACATTCATGACGTCGTGAACCAAGGGTTCCGCATCTCGGATATCCATTCCGGTGTGGTCAGCAAGCGCCCGGGTCAAATTCGAATGGCAACAGTAATGATAGTCCGTCCCGGACAAGAGTTTGCCGGTGTAGGGATCACACCGCGTACCGATCACATCGTGGACCGATCCACCAAATTCGTCGAATCCGTACCAATCGAGGCTGTCGCGGATAATTGTGGCCATCGGACGCAAATGAGGAAAAGTTGACCAAAGGCGGTGACCGGTCGTGACGTGTGAACCGTGAATTGCCCGGGTTTTTCCAGAGTAAAAACGTTCATTCAGATCGGCCGCTGACCACAAATTCAAATCACCAACCTGCGGTCCTTCCACCGACTTGATGCAAAAAAAGGCCCCCGCAGGAATGTCCACGCAACGTGCATCGCGGGGCGGTATCCGAACAGTGTTAACCAATTGGCTTTGGTCACGAATCCTCCGGATGTCATCGATGGGTACTTCTGGAAGACTATTGGGCGGATAACAAATCACCGGTTTTACGCGCCGACGTTGATCTGCGTCTTCGGGACCGTTGAAATTGCTAGGCATGTCAGCACCTTACTTGGGCAGAATCCGCTCAAAGATGCACGAACTTTCAGATGAGGCAACCCGCCACCCTGCCCCGACTAGTAATGCGGTTGCTGATTGCTTAAGATCATATCCTAGAGACCGGCGAATTCGTCGCTTGCAGGGTATCAAAGGTTTTCAATGAAAGAGAGTACGTTCAAGGTTGATTGCAGTTACTGCCCGATCAAGCATCGGGCTGTATGCGCACGCTGTGAACCTGACGAACTCGAAATCCTCAATGAAATCAAATACTACAAGCCCGTTGCCGCCGGTGAGACCGTCGCCCTTAGCGGCGAGCGTGTAGACTATGTTGCGTCGGTCGTGTCAGGCGTCGCTTCGCTGAGCAAGTCGTTGGAAGATGGCCGCACCCAGATGGTTGGACTTGTCCTGCCATCGGATTTCATCGGTCGCCCTGGACGCGAAACGATTGCACACGATGTCACAGCCGTTACCGATCTGACGCTGTGCTGTTTCCACCGAAAGCCATTCGACAAAATTCTTGAAGAGCTTCCGCACGTTCGCGAGCGGCTTCTTGAGATGATGTTTGATGAGATGGACGCCGCACGCGACTGGATGCTGCTGCTGGGTCGCAAGACTGCGCGTGAAAAGATCGCCAGCTTTTTGGTCTTGATGGTCAACCGGTCGACTTTGCCAAAAGAGTTGTTTATCGCACCGGTTCGTGTCGACCTCCCAATTTCGCGTGACGCGATTGCTAACTTTTTGGGACTGACGATTGAAACTGTCAGTCGACAACTTACCGCACTTCGAAAAGACGGAATTATCTCGCTGGAAGGCAATCGTGAAGTGATTATTCCTGATTTTCAAGCGCTTAAAGATGAAGCCGGATTATCCGACTAAATTCATTTCCTTGATGTAAATCAATGCGCGTCGACAAGTCTCGCGCGACGTTTCGGTATCTAAGCGAACAGGAGCCGAAATGTATAAGCATCTACTTATCCCAATATCCTTCGACGAAAGCCGCGACGTTGCGCAAGCGATAGCTGCGGCAAAAATCCTAGCGGACGATGGAGCCAAATTCTCGTTCATCCACGTCATCGATCCAATTCCCGGTTACGTGACGGAATACATTCCGCCGGAAATGTTGATCCAACGGACCGATAAGGCAAAGCAGTTGCTGCATGATGCCGCCAAAGACGTGGACAATGCTCAAACAGTCCTGCTTGAAGGCGCGACTGGGCGGATGTTGACCGATTGGGCCGCCGATAATGAGGTCGATTGCATCGTCATCGCCTCGCATCACCCGGCTATGTCCGACATCATCCTCGGTTCAACCGCCGCGTGGGTCGTGCGCCATGCCGGCTGTGCCGTTCATGTGATCCGCTGATCATCAGTTGATCTAAATCAAAGCGCGCACTCGGCACCTTCCTTACTTCGATTCTGCGAACGGGTCGGCGCATGCGTGCGCGCAATTCAGGAAAATAATATGTGGGACATTACCAAGCTCATCCTTCTAGGGTTGATCGCACTTATTGCGGCCATCGCCGCAAACTGGGGCCACGACCTGGCATATAAGGTCCACGCCGTAATCATCATGCTTGTTGCTGGCGGGCTCTTCATTTGGCAACTGCGCCAAACAGATGAGACCAAACCGACGGTCGACACATCCGGCTACATGGACGGAGTTGTCCGTGCCGGTGTAATTGCGACGGCTTTCTGGGGCATTGCCGGATTTCTCGTTGGCGTGGTGATTGCATTCCAATTGGCCTTCCCCGCTTTGAACTTCGATTGGGGTCAGCCATACACGAACTTCGGTCGACTTCGTCCGTTGCACACAAGCGCCGTGATCTTTGCCTTTGGCGGAAACGCTTTGGTGATGTCTTCTTTCTACATCGTTCAGCGCACTTGCGGCGCCCGGCTCTGGGGCGGAAACCTCGCGTGGTTCGTTTTCTGGGGCTACAACTTGTTCATTGTTTTGGCTGCGACCGGCTACTTGCTTGGCGCAACCCAATCCAAGGAATACGCCGAACCTGAATGGTACGTTGATATCTGGCTGACGATCGTCTGGGTTGCCTTCCTGGCCGTTTACATGGGCACGATATTCAACAGAAAAGAGCGGCATATTTACGTCGCCAACTGGTTTCTGCTGAGCTTCATCATCACCGTGGCGATGCTGCATATCGTCAACAACCTGTCGATTCCGGTCTCGATCTGGGGCTCTAAGTCGGTTCAGGTATTCTCAGGTGTTCAAGACGCGATGACGCAATGGTGGTACGCCCACAATGCCGTCGGATTTTTCCTGACTGCCGGCTTTCTGGGGATGATGTACTACTTCGTGCCGAAGCAAGCTGGACGTCCCGTCTACAGCTACAAGCTAAGTATCATTCACTTCTGGGCCTTGATCTTCCTGTATATCTGGGCCGGTCCTCACCACCTTCACTATACTGCCCTCCCTGATTGGGCGTCCACGCTAGGGATGGTCTTCTCGGTCATCCTGTGGATGCCCAGCTGGGGCGGTATGATAAACGGTCTGATGACGCTGAATGGCGCTTGGGACAAAATCCGTACTGACCCAATCATCAGAATGATGGTCATCAGCCTTGCTTTCTACGGCATGTCGACTTTCGAGGGTCCGATGATGTCGATCAAGGCAGTCAATTCGCTCAGCCACTATACCGACTGGACGATTGGACACGTTCATTCTGGCGCACTTGGTTGGAATGGAATGATCACTTTCGCCGCGTTGTACTTCCTTGCGCCGCGCCTTTGGGGACGCGACAAGATGTACTCGATGGACGCGATCAACTGGCACTTCTGGCTCGCGACGATCGGTATCGTACTTTACGCCGCCTCCATGTGGGTCACCGGTATCATGGAAGGCCTGATGTGGCGCGAAGTCGACGCACAAGGCTTCTTGGTCAACAGCTTCGCAGACACCGTGAGCGCCAAGTTCCCAATGTATCTGGTTCGTGGACTGGGCGGGGTTCTGTATCTGACCGGCGCTTTGATCATGGTCTGGAACCTCTGGATGACCATCCGTGGCGGTCAGCGCGTGACAGCGGCCGTCGGCGTACCGGCTGAATAAGGAGAACTGCAATGGATATTATCAAAAAGCACGCGGTTCTTGAGAAAAGCCCGACACTGCTGTTCATCTTCTCGCTACTAGTGGTGACGGTCGGCGGTATCGTGGAAATCGCGCCCCTCTTTTACCTCGAAAACACAATCGAGGATGTGGACGGGATGCGACCCTATTCGCCGCTCGAGTTGGCCGGACGGGACATCTATGTCCGCGAAGGCTGCTACGTTTGCCACAGCCAGATGATCCGGCCCATGCGGGACGAAGTGGAACGCTATGGTCATTACTCTCTGGCTGCGGAATCCAAGTACGATCATCCCTTCCAATGGGGCTCGAAGCGTACAGGACCGGACTTGGCACGCGTTGGCGGACGTTATTCGAATTCCTGGCACGTCGATCACTTTCTGGATCCGCAATCCGTGGTTCCAGAGAGTGTGATGCCTAAATACGCTTTCCTTGCTGAAACCCGTTTGGACACTTCTCAAATCGAAGCTCTGCTGAAGACGCATCGCTTTGTTGGGGTTCCCTACACCGACGAAATGATCGAAGCGGCCGCCGCAGATGTCCGTGTCCAAGCAGATCCAGATGGAGATTGGGACGCCTTGGTCGAACGATACCCGGGCGCGGTTGTTGCCAACTTCGATGACCAGCCGGAGCTTACCGAAATGGATGCGATCATCGCGTACATGCAGATGCTTGGAACGCTTGTCGACTTTTCAACCTTCACTCCAGACCCGACGCGATAGGAGGGACAATCATGGAAACCTATTCCTTCCTGCGAGAGTTGGCCGACAGCTGGGTTTTGCTTGCTCTGACACTCTTTTATCTCGGTGCAATCGTCTGGGCGTTTCGGCCAGGCTCCAAGGCGACCCACGACTATATCGCCAACATCCCCTTGCGCGAAGACGACGATGACAAGCCCTGCGACGGGTCTTGCAAAGACTGTCCTTCGAAATCCATCGCCAATCTAACCTTCGAAGAGGTGAACTGATGTCCGATCCAAACACTCATGATCCGGTCACCGGCACCGAAACAACTGGACACGACTGGGACGGTATACGGGAATTGAACAATCCCCTGCCCCGTTGGTGGCTATGGACGTTTTACATCACCATCATCTGGGGCATCGGCTACACCATCGCCTACCCGGCATGGCCATTGATTGACCGGGCGACCGGTGGTCTCTTGGGCTACACACAACGCGCGGAAGTGGCTGAAGACATTGCATCATTTGAGGCGATGAACGCAGAAGTCTCCGCGCGTCTTGCAGCCGCGGATCTGGCCACTCTTCCGATTGATGATCCGGCTTATCGTTATGGCGTGGCAGGCGGTGCGGCGGTGTTCCGCGCACATTGTTCCCAGTGTCATGGCGCCGGCGCGGCAGGAGCCAAAGGCTACCCTAACCTACTGGACGACGCATGGCTTTGGGGCGGCACTTTGGAGGCGATCGAGTACACGGTTCGCCACGGCATTCGAAACGAAACCGACGCCGACTCCCGTTGGACCGAGATGCCGGCGTTTGGAGATATCCTTACGGACGAAGAGATTGCCGCCACAACCGAATATGTGCTGGCACTGTCTGGCCAAGAAAACGACGGCACGCTTGCAGCTCCCGGCGAAGCACTTTTCGCGGACAACTGTGCTTCTTGCCACGGAGACGCTGGCCTAGGTGATCCCGAGCTGGGCGCTCCAAATCTCAGCGACGCGATTTGGCTTTATGGCGGAGATCGCGATGACGTTGCCCATTCTATCGAGAATGCCCGTTTCGGCGTGATGCCTCCTTGGGGTGATCGTCTTTCTGAAGACGATATCAAGGCGGTCACTTTGTACGTCCACCAGCTTGGCGGAGGCGAGTAGAAGCCAAATGCTCGCGCCCGTCATGCCCCGGCCCAGGAC
>JAPPOI010000303.1 GCA_028818055.1 Boseongicola sp. | reverse complement strand
ACTCATAGAGATAGAGCGGCGATTGCTCGATTTGCTTTAGTTCTGTAAAGGCTGCCGGGATGATGCCGCCCGATTGCCCGCCGAGCTTCGAGAGGCCGTAGCTGAGACCGATGTTGAAAACCATCATGCCCAATACGCAAAGTACCAGGCCGTAGGCGACGATGCCGGCCTCGTGCACTTTTTCGCGCAGCACCACCTTGAGGATCAGCAGCAGGAACAGCACCAACGGCACAATGGCCCGCACCCCGCCGATGACCGCGGCCATGGGTGGTGTCTCGTACCAGGCGGGCTCGGCGGTGGTTGTCATGGCAGCGGCAGCCGTGATGATTTCCTCAGGCGTGCCTGTCGCGGCGATCAAGAACGACAGCCCCATGACGCCCAACACCGGGAACAGCGAGGCCAGCGTGACGATACCGAAGCCGGAAAGCGACGACTTGCCGCTGCCGCCCGCCGAGGCAATGCCGATACCGAGACTGAGCACCAAGGGCACCGTCACAGGCCCCGTGGTCACCGCACCGCAATCCCACGCCAGACCGAGCGTCTTCGACAGTTCCGGATCGTTCATGGCCCAAACCGTCAGCGCCAGCACCGGCGCCAAGGTCAGGTAAATATAGGGTTTCAGGCTCCAGCCGTTAAGGAACCGCACGGTGCCGAGCACCGCCGCCCGCCCGACACCCATGCCGACGACAAGCACCAGCACGCCGGACCATTGATTGAGTAGCGCCCAGAGATAAGGCGCGCGGTTCACGTCGACGATGGCGCCGACCGCTTGCAAGGCGCCGATGGCGGGCTCCGCGAAGGTAACGCCAATGCCCAGCAGGAAGGTGACGGAGAGCACCACCGGAAGGGTGACCTTCTTGGGCAGCTTGTTGCCGATCTCCTCGCCGAATGGCATCAGGCCGAGCTTCAGACCCTCCATGAACAACATGAGGCCGATGATGACGGCGAACAGCCCAGCGGTGATGAGCACCGAATCATCGACCATCTGGCGCAGGATCAGCAACTGGAACAGAATCAAATAAAGCGCCAGCGGAACTACCGCGCGAATCTGGTCCATCAGCCGCACGCTGACGTAGGGCGTCAGCAATCGCATGACGTTGGTGGGGGTGAGTTTCAGGTCGGCGGGTTTGTAGGGGATCAGTTTGCCGTCGGCGTCGTATTCGGCGTGGGGGGTCAGGTCGCCATAGCTGACCGACAACTGCTCGTGCGACAGCTCACGGGTAAAGTCGCCATATCTGATCTGGCGCATATTCATCCCACTCCCTTCGGCATTTTAGCCACAACATGCCGCCGAATGAGGAATGTTAACGGAAATCTTATCGGCGGGTCTCGGTTGCCGCGACAACCCGGACGGATGTTGGAGCGTCCCCGGAGTTCTCTGGCGGCGGGAATGTGTTCTTACGTACCATTGATCCTGGACACCCTCCATCTTGCATTCGTCCAAAGTAATGGATCACATGCTCTCTAGTGCCGGATATCCCCATTTGGGGACCCACGGATCCGGCTAATGCCAACGAAAGGACACTCGGAAACCCGAGCTAGAAATCCTCACTTTCGGAAACACCTCAGTGTGGCCCATAGGCGCCGATGGTAGACATCCCAAGGCCTTGCTTGGATCATTTCTTGTCAATCTGATCGGTCCATCCTTCAGGCCATAACTTGTCTATAGTTGCTTGGTTGACTGGATATAGTATTAGCTTCTCATCCTCCGACATAACTTCTGACGAAGGGAGGGGCTCCATCATCATTTGTCGAGTGGGTCTCTTGCGCTAGCTGTGAAACAATTTCGCTGGCAAACTTGGATTTAACCCTTGCATCAGACCTGCCAAATACACCAAGCCCTTCGGCAAAGGTCAAAAGAACGAATACAACGATGCGGCTGCGATAGCGGAGGCAGCGCTTCGGCCCAATCTAAAGACCTTGCGCGATAAGCCCCAGGATCAACTAAATCCGTGCCTTTCTCATTGAACAGCTGCCCCTCGCCCAACGCGCAACTCGTTAAACCTTATGAAACCGTTTGTTTGCCCGATAGACGATAATACTGCAACAGATGGCGCGGACTAGCCGAATGGCTCACCGGGCCGCCAGATACTGTGGAGAATGATCGCCATCGTCCTGGCCAAGACATTCAATCAGTTTCATACATTGGGAATTGATAATATAAGGCGGACAAGGTCGACCTGACGGTTAGTACCAGTTTTCTGCAGAATTCGCTTCAAATAGGTCCGTGCCGTAGAAACGGTGACGCCCATACTCTCGGCGATATCTTGCAGTCTTTGGCCCGCGCTCAGTCTTTGCGCCAATTCGCTCTCCGTTCGCGTGAGGTCGAGAAGTCGTGCGATGACTGCTCGAGGCGCGACGGTTTGTAGCTCCGTATCGGAGACGACGATCACCACGTTCCGGCCCTCTCCACCACCCGTCTCGTGATCGCTTTCAGGATCATTAGGCATTATTGATAAGACCAAATTCAGTTCACTGTTTCCTTCTGGCCGTTTCAAAGAAAAGGCAAAAACCCCTGGATCATCAACTTCATCACTTCCGTTCAGCTTCGATAAAATGTCGCAGAAGTTTAATAACTGATTGGTATCGTTTGCGTTTCCCGCCCTCAATACGTTGTCGTGCCCAATTGAAAGCCCGTCCCCAATGAACTCGGCAGCCGCTTGATTGAGAAAGACGACCCTTCCTTTGCCTGAAACCACTATGATTGCTGTTGAAATGTGATCCAAAATCATATTGCCAGCAAGGTGATCTTCGCCAGTTTCCTTTCTTGCTTTTATCGCGTCTGCTCTGACGATTGCATCCTCTATCCCTCTGACCAAATCATCCAATTCAAAGGGTTTGGTGTAAAAGCGGAACACCTGCACGTCATTGATGATATGGGCTGCAGTTTGCAGATCTGCAGTTCCGCTGAGAACAATGCAGCGAACCTGCGGAGCATGTCTATTGATGTGGTGTATCAAATCAATCCCGGACCTTCCAGGCATGGAAAGATCCGTAATCACGACTGGATAACTTTCAGTCTGCAATCGCTCAATCGCCTCGTCAGCGGAAGTGACAAATGCCATCTCCCATTGCCGGCGTTTGTTCCGCAAGCCGCGCCGAATGGCACTCAGAATATTTTCATCATCGTCAACGAATAGGATGGGGATGAGAGGCATGGCCAGTTCTCGGGCAGTTCAAAGATCCAGAATTATTCATGGTTCCATCGGCTTTTGAAACCTTTTGTCACCACTTGGGGATATCGGGCGCCCAGCAAGTCGTGTCTATTGTGGCGTATGATGTGGATATGCTGAACCCTTAGAAACAAAATGACAGAGCCAAGCGCTTGCCAATTGGGTGTGTTTAGATTACACTAAACAATATAAGCAAACGAATTAGTCCCATCGACCAAATTGAGCCCACTGTCCGCCAGGCGGTGGTCTATGCCCGTGTCTCCTCCAAGGAGCAGGAGAAGGAGGGCTATTCCATTCCCGCCCAGTTGAAGCTGCTCAAGGATTACGCGGCACAGGAAGGCTTCGCGGTCGTTCAAGAATATGTCGACGTGGAAACAGCCAAGACTGCCGGTCGGGGCAGCTTCGGCGATATGGTGGCCTATCTTCGGGCGCATCCGTCGGTACGGGCGCTGCTGGTAGAAAAGACCGACCGTCTCTATCGAAACCTCAAGGACTGGGTGACCATCGACGAGTTGGACATGGAGGTCCATTTGCCGAAGGAAGGCGTCGTCCTGTCCCGGGACTCGCGCTCCTCGGAAAAGTTCATGCACGGCATCAAGGTGCTGATGGCAAAGAACTACATCGACAACCTTTCGGAAGAGACCAAGAAGGGCATGCTGGAAAAGGCCGAGCAGGGCATCTGGCCTTCAGCCGCACCGCTTGGCTACCGTAACGTGGACAGCGCCAACGGCAAGCGTGTGATCGAACCCGATTCGGAGGTCGCGCCGCATGTGACCAGGATGTTCGAACGGTATGCGGCCGGCGGACTGGCACTGCGCGACGTGGCGAAGAAGGCGCGCGCGGACGGCTTCAGTTATCGCAAGAGCGGCAAGGCGGTGCCGACCAGCACGGTGCACAAGATCCTGCGCAACCGGCTCTACATGGGCGAGTTCGAATGGAACGGCCGTGTCTATCAGGGCTGCCACCAACCCCTGGTCACGCGGGACCTGTGGGAGCGGGTGCAGGACATGATGGACGGCCGCAACGCCAGCAAGCATCGCCGAGTGAAGCATGATTTCGCCTTCTCAGGGCTGATTGCCTGCGGCCATTGCGGCTGCTCGGTTGTCGGTGAGATCAAGAAGCAGAAGTACATTTACTATCACTGCACCGGCTACAAGGGGAAATGCGACGAGCCCTATGTGCGGGAGGAGGTTCTCGAAGAGAAGTTCGGCGCGCTCCTCGGCCGGTTGGTATTCGACGACGAGGTGCTGGACTGGGTGCGCCACGCCCTTCACGACAGCCACGCCGACGAGAGGCGCGAGCACGAGCAGGCCATCGAGAAACTGCGTGCGGAATACGACAGGCTACAAAACCGCATCCACGCCGCCTATGTTGACAAGGTCGACGGGGCCATCGATGCGCAGTTCTACGAGAAGGTTGCTGCCGAGTGGCAGTCAGACAAGGACCGATGCCTGCGCGACATCGA
>JAPPOI010000241.1 GCA_028818055.1 Boseongicola sp. | reverse complement strand
GGGAAAATGAATACCAAAGCACTTATGTGCGCAGTCGCGACATCGCTTTCGATGTTTGCGGGCGGCGCATTTGCCGGAACCGTAGGACCCGGCGTCTATGAAATCGAAAATGCGGATCCGTCTGGGGGCGGGCACGGACTGTGGTTGGCTGGGTTTTTTGGCGGTGGTTACGCCGGGTCCCAATGGTCGATCGACAATGGACAGGCGAATGTAACCAACACTTCGCTGCAATTTGACTTTGAGGTCACAAACAACTGGGCGAATGCGAATTTGGCCGGGAACGACTATCGGTTTGGATTTAGCTCAGTGACGTTGGACAAAATTGCTGGCCCGGGCACAGGACCGGAATGCCAGAGCACAGCTTGCGATCACCTGACTGCGGCTGATGTCGACTATTTCAACTCAAACGCTCCAAGCAAACACTTGGGTACGCTGATGGGTCTTGGAAGTATGTCGAACTATGTCGTTCGGCTGTTTGTGAATGACGTCGGTGGCGCAAAGCCACCCCAGCTTGGTCTTGGCGGTAGCTGGTTTGGCTTTAATGCCGATAAAGATGGATTTGCCACCTGGCTGACGTGGAGTCTGTTTGAGAAAGTCCAAGTTCCATGTCTGACGAACGCATTTTCATGCGGCTACGACTTAAGACATGTAAAGAACGGCAAAGGCGACATTAATTGGCTTGTCGGTGCACAAGTGCCGCTTCCTGCAGCCGGTTGGTTGCTGATTGGCGGACTTGGCGGTCTGGTTGCTATGAAGCGCCGGACGAAAACCACCGCTTAAAAGTTCAAAATTTTTCTTGGGGCGTGCTGTATTCTCGGCGCGCCCCTTTTTGCGTCTTGTTGCCGACCGGACTCGGGTTTCCGCTCAATTCACCTAAATTTCGAAATTCTTCTTGATCGCATTGCTTTACCTATGTTCGTTAGACGTGAGCGTGGGGCCAAACCTGCGCCGAGGCAGAAAAACGAGCAAGAACAATGGCAGACATCATTCGCATGGCTCTGAAAGGGCCAAGTTATCGTCGTCGCGCCGCCGAAGCATGGCGGAAGTGGTGGCGCAGAGCCATCTGAATGGCAGATCACAAGCAAGAGCGACCAAGTCTTCGGCGTCGGTTATCTGCGCCGTTTCGTCGTGGTAAAGCGGCACGCCGAAATAGTTCGGCTGCTATCGACAATTCGACCAAATCACTTGGTGGAATGGTTGGGCTGCTTGAACGCACGCTTGCTGAAGGGGCAGATGACACGCGAAAGGCGCGGCGCAAAACTTAGGTTTTAGCGTGTCTGTGCTCAAATGCGTGCTGACGCCAACGGTGGCGCAAAAGTAATCCGCTTCCGACAATCACCGACGATATCAAGATAATCCCCAGAAAGTTGCTAACCAGCGACGCGACTTGCTCCAGTTGATCGGCAAACGTGTATCCCAACATCACATATCCGAGCGTCCAAATGGCAGCCCCTGGTATTGCGGCGGCCGCAAAATGGCCGACACCAAGACGGCCAGATCCGCATAGAACACTGACATAAGGGCATGTTGGGCTGAGTATCGTGTGGCTGAGCAACACGGCAGTTTGACCGTTTTTCTTCAGAAGCTTCTCGCTGCGATCAAGTGTTGGGACAACCGACTCAATCCTGCGAAGTCGATCTAATAGCGCGCCACCAAGCGACCTACTGATCGTAAATGTGGTGAAATCTCCGGCAACGAACGTCAGAAATACGGTAATCAGAACAGCCGCCAACGAAAGATCGCCAAACGCCGCAAAACTTCCTGCTGTCAAAACCATCATTGAGGCGGGGACAGGAACCGCGAGACAAGCGGCAAAGACGGCCAAAGACACGACCCAAAGTCCAAAGTCCGGAACAAGAGCGAGCAGCGTCTCGATCATGGTTTGCTGGCCCGATGCTCTTCGGCCACTTCACGAACTAGGTCGGTCAGTTCTTCAAGTGTCAGGCCCATATCTTCAGCGATCCGGCGCAGTGGCACACCTCGTCTATCGGGGTCTTGGAGCCCCAGTGTATCGAACACCAAAGAGCGCGGCAGATCGTAGGATCGCACGATATACCTTGGGGTCATCCAACCTTTGAGGTCGGCGTCCTGATGCTTCGGATCATTGAAGTGTACAAAATCCAGTGCAGCCCGCGTCAGAAACCAAATCACAAGGAAACAGGCACCCACCAGAACGGCGGTGGGGAGCCAGTTTTTTCTTAAGAACTGCAAGAGTTGTGGCTTCGGTTTCACTTGGTCAGTCGCCGAGATTTGTGGTGGCAACGACATCAATCGCTGCGCTCTGCTGACACCATAACGTTTCGGACGTGGCCATAACACCCGAACCGACAATTAAGAAAAGCCCCACAAATATGGCGGGGAGGATTTCAGCTTTGTCCCACATGACGTTGTCCGTTTTGACGTGAACTTAAAATTCAAACGATCAGACAGCGCAGTTCCGTCGCGGGATGAATAAAAAAATGCGAGGGGTTTTGCCCCTCGCATCTAGTTTCTTGTCTTTATCGTGAATGTCGTGGGCTTTAGCCCCGGTTCATCCGGTTTTCGATCAAGTCGTCCACAACCTCTGGCTCGGCCAGCGTCGAGGTGTCGCCCAGTGACCCGTAATCGTTCTCGGCAATCTTGCGCAAGATACGACGCATGATTTTGCCCGAGCGGGTTTTTGGCAAACCTGGCGCGAACTGGATTAAATCGGGTTTGGCAATTGGCCCGATCTCGCCGCGCACCCAAGCTTCGAGCTCTTTGCGAAGGTCCTCGGTTGCCGTTTCGCCACCCATTAGGGTCACATAGGCATAGATGCCTTGGCCTTTGATGTCGTGCGGGTAACCAACCACAGCGGCCTCGGCGACCTTGTCGTGTGCAACCAGAGCGCTTTCCACTTCGGCAGTGCCCATCCGGTGCCCCGAGACGTTGATGACGTCATCCACCCGGCCGGTGATCCAATAGTAGCCATCGGCGTCGCGTCGGCAGCCGTCTCCGGTGAAGTAGTAATTCTTGTAGTCAGCAAAGTACGTTTTTTCGAAGCGTTCGTGGTCGCCCCAAACTGTCCGCATCTGCGCTGGCCAGCTGTCTTTCATGCACAACACGCCTTCAGCCTCGACCGATGTAATTTCTTCACCCGACGTGGGTTCAAGGATGACAGGCTGAACTCCGAAGAATGGGAACGTACATGATCCCGGTTTCGTATCGGTTGCGCCGGGAAGGGGAGTCATCAGGTGACCGCCCGTTTCTGTCTGCCACCAGGTGTCAACAATCGGCACATTCCCTTTGCCGACAACCTCGTGGTACCAGTTCCAGGCTTCGGGGTTGATCGGTTCGCCCACGGTTCCAAGAACCTTCAAAGCGCTCAGATCGTACTTTTCGACGAATTCAGGTCCTTTGCCCATCAATGCGCGGATCGCGGTTGGCGCAGTATAGAACTGGTTGACCTTGTGCTCTTCGCAAACCTGCCAGAACCGGCCTGCGTCTGGATAAGTGGGCACGCCTTCGAACATGAGAGTGGTGGCGCCATTCGCAAGCGGCCCGTAGACGATGTAGCTGTGTCCGGTCACCCAGCCGACATCGGCCGTGCACCAGAAGATATCACCGTCATGGTAATCGAATGTGTACTGGTGGGTCATCGAGGCATAGACGATGTAGCCGCCAGTGGTGTGAACAACACCTTTTGGCATGCCAGTAGAGCCTGATGTGTAAAGAATGAAGAGGGGGTCTTCGGCTGCCATTTCTTCAGGTGGGCAGTCGTCTGAAACCTTGGCTTGCATTTCGTGAAGCCAGAAATCGCGACCTTCGACCATGTTGATGTCGCCACCGGTGCGCTGAACGACCAGCATCGAAACGTCGCCTTCGACTTTCTCAAACGCGACATCGGCGTTGGCCTTGAGCGGAGTATTTCGTCCACCACGAGGGGCTTCGTCAGCTGTAATGACGACTTTGCCTTCGCATTGGTTGACGCGGGCTGCCAATGCGTCTGCCGAAAATCCGCCAAATACCACCGAGTGGATGGCGCCGATTCGCGCGCAGGCCAGCATCGAATATGCAGCCTCGGGGATCATCGGCATGTAAAGAACGACGCGATCGCCTTTGCCGACGCCCAATTCTTTCAGAACGTTGGCGAAACGCGAGACTTCGCTGTGTAGTTCTTTGTAAGTGATGTGTTTGGACGGAGCGTTCGGATCATCCGGTTCCCAGATGATAGCTGTTTGATCTCCGCGAGTTTCCAGATGCCGATCGACACAGTTGGCAGCCACATTCAGCGTGCCGTCCTCATACCAGCGAATATCGATGTTGCCCGGCGCAAAGCTGGTATTCTTTACTTTCGTGTAGGGCTTCATCCAATCGATGCGCTTGCCGTGTTCGCCCCAGAACGCTTCCGGGTCCTCAACAGAAGCTTTGTACATCGCTTCGTAGGTGGATTTGTCGGCGTGGGCGTTGGACGCAATTTCATCGCCCGGCAGATACATGCCGTTTTTTTCTTCCAGCATCGGTCCCTCCGAATGGGTGTCGTTTGTGGTTTGGTGGGGCGGCAACAAGGTGCCGCCCGAAATCAGATGGCCAAGTACTGCGCGCGCAGTGCTTCGTCGTCCAGAACCTTTTGGGCGCTGTCGTCGTAGCCCACACGACCGGTGTCGAGAATGCCCGCACGGTCAGGAAGCGTCAAAGCCGCGACGGCAGGTTGTTCGAGGATGAT
>JAPPOI010000347.1 GCA_028818055.1 Boseongicola sp. | reverse complement strand
CTCCGATCCAGGCAGGCGCAATAGAATGTAGTTTCATTGCTCGTATCCTTACCCGGAATCAATTCATCGCGGTCGGTTCGGGCCCACCTTCAACCACGACGCGGCGGAACATGCCGCTGGCGGCGTGATACGACAGGTGGCAGTGGAAAGCCCATTGACCAGGTGCATCTACTTCTGTTTCCATGAACACGGTCGTTCCAGGAGAAACGCTGACGACGTGCTTTATCGGATTCCATTTTTCAGCGCCGACATCGAGGATTGACCACATTCCGTGGAGATGCATTGGGTGCGTCATCATCGTCTCGTTGATGAACTTGATACGGACGCGTTCACCGTACTTAAGACGGATTTCCTCCTCTTCCGAGTATCGCTTTCCGTTAATTGACCAGCTGTAACGCTCCATGTTCCCGGTGAGCCTGAGCTCAAGCTCCCGGGTGGGCGCCCGGTGCTCGTAGAGCGGCCGCTGGGCTTTCAGGTCCGCATAGCTGAGGAACTTACCGCCGTTGGCTGCGGCCGGTCTGAGGCCACTACCGGCGGCGTAAAACGGATCAGGTTTCGCCATACCTTTCATGTTGGAATGGTCCATCCCCTCCATGTTGGTATGGTCCATCCCCTCCATGTTGGAGTGGTCCATTTCCTTCATATTGGAATGGTCCATTCCGGCCATAGAATCGCCACCCGTCGCGCCGTGATCCATACCTTCATGCGCCATGCCCATGTCCGCCATGGTGAGACGCGGCGGCTCGCTCATTTCAGGGATTTCAGCCGTCATGCCTTCTTTCGGTGCCAAGGTTGCCCGCCCGAACGCGCTCCGCCCCATTGACTGGGCGAAAATTGTGTAGGCCGAATCCTCCTTGGGCTGGACAATGACGTCGTACGTCTCGGCGACCGCGATCCGGAACTCGTCGACCCGGACTGGCTGCACATTGTTACCGTCGGCGTTCACCACTGTCATCTTTAGGCCCGGAATGCGGATGTCGAAGTATGCCATTGCCGACGAGTTGATGAACCGGAGCCGGACCCGTTCCCCGGGTTTGAAAATTCCCGTCCAGTTCTGATCGGCGGACTTTCCGTTGATGAGCGGAGTAAAGCCTTGGAGGTCTTCGACATCCGTCTTCATCATCCGCATCTCGCCCCAGCCCATCCGGTCATTGAGCGCGGCGTCGAACCCCATCTTGCCGACGTCATTGAAGAAGTCGCCCACGGTTTCCTGCTGGCGGTTGTAGTAGTCCGGCGCCATCTTCAGGTTCCGCATGATGCGATGCCCGGCATGGGGATGAGCATCCGTCAGTTGAACGACGTATTCCCGGTCGTAGCGGAACGGTTCCCGCTTCTTGGGCTCGATGATGATGGCGCCATAGGCACCATCCGGTTCCTGGAAACCGGAATGGCTGTGAAACCAGTAGGTGCCCGCCTGCACGATGGGGAAGTTGTAGGTGAAGGTTTCACCCGGCTTGATGCCGTCGTAGCTTATCGTTGGCACTCCGTCTTGTTCGAAAGGTAGGATTAAGCCGTGCCAATGGACCGACGTCATCTCATCCAGATTGTTTGTCACGTTGATGGTGACATCCTCCCCTTCCTTGAAACGGAGGACGGGACCGGGTGAGGCGCCGTTGAAACCGACGCCGTCCCGGGTGAATGTACCCGTATCGATCGTTACTGGATCGACCGAGAGGTTGTAAGTATCAGCTCTTGTCGGCATCGGTGAAACCGCGATACCGACTGCTGCCAACGCTGCTACCAGCGCCGGCCCAAAGAGATTACTGTTCATGGCAGAACTCCGTTTATCCATGGCCCAATTCACGAGTCCGGCTTCTTGACCGAGAGTTGTCCCACCATCCCTGAATCATAGTGTCCGGGGATATTGCAGGCGAACTCGAGACTCGTCGCCTCGGTAAACTTCCAGACAATTTCACCGGATTTGCCCGGCTCCAAAAGTATACTGTTGGGGTCGTCATGTTCCATGGTTTGACCATTTCCCATGTCCATCTTCATCATCTCGTGATTGATCTTGTCGGGCTCCAAGACGCCGTGCTCGACCATCATCATCATCTCTTCTTGATGAGCGGCATGCATTTTTGCCGTCCCTATGTTGAACTCGTGCACAAAGTCGCCAGCGTTTTTGATGGTGAACCGGATCGTCTCACCTGGTTTCGCCGTTATGTTCTCGGGCTCATAATAGTTGTCATGCATCACGATATTGATCGTTCGGGTTGCTTTGCTGGGATCACCCGCTTCGCCAAATGCATGCCCACCCTTGTGTGTTCCTCCAGCGGTGGCGGACGTTACGTTAAGGGCGACGCCACCCAGAATGATGCTGGCTGCGATACCTTTGGTGAGTGTGTTCAAGCGTGTCATATTCTGTCTCCAATATGTTCGGTGTTGCCGCGCGACCCGTTGTGGGTCGGCGGTCACGCCCCGACGACTGTCAGGGGGCTTAGGTTATCTGTGGAAAGATTCGGACGTCACACGGTGCCATTGGGGCCTCGGTGATGCGGTTCGAAACTCAGACGAGGAGACGTGGCGGTTTGAGGGGCGGTGCCTGAGGCGGTAACAGTCGGTGATCCGCGTGTGCGACGGCGGTTGTTCTCGTCAACGGAAACTCAGGCACAGATGGCGAGGACGCCATCAGGAACGAGATGCAGAGAACGCCGTGGCATTCACCGGCACTCATAGAATGCTGATTTGAGTGAGAGTTGCCTAGTTTCATCGACGCCTCCTTCGTCACGGCTTCGATACCATGCCCATTAACGTGCGCACTGGCTGTCGATGGCGACATGACACCGGCCGAAACGATGACGACCACCAGCAACACGGCCAAGAGGCCGAGGAGGTACCGTGGCGAGTCGTCGCTGCTAGTACACATTCCAGTCAAATGTCCGATGCCAAACACGAAGTCAACAATCCTCATTGTTTAAGTAGAAACTGCACGGAACGGCCAATTCTGTCTAGTGAATTTTTCGTAATCAGCCGTTAGCGGGGTGTTTCGTTGGGCCGGAAACGTGGCCGACACCAAGGAATTCCGAGACCGCGTCGAACCTGACCCGCACGTCCTCCGCTGCTTGATAGTATTTGAACAGCTCCCGGAGGGGCGCCGAGAAATTCTTGTACGCCGCCAGGACTGCCACCAATGCACCGAGGGACAAGCGCTCCTCGATCACCAGGTATCCGCCGATGGAATAGAAAAAGAAGGGTGTCAGCGCGATCAGAAAGTTGTTCAACGACTTGATCAGGAACTTCTTGCGGTGAATCTTCCATCGAACACGTTCAATTCGCTTGAGCCGAGCGCCAACCGTTCGAATGTCGGATATCGATCGCGTGCTTGCCGCAATCTGATCACCGAGTTCACCGCTCAGGGTTCTCACTTCGGCAACACGTTCCCAGGCAAGGGCATTCACCTTTCTCTGCAGTCTGGGGATGATTGAGAGCTGTAGCGGCAGGAGGCTGAGCGCGGCCGTGCCGAGGATCGGATCCTGGACGAACATGAAGGTGACGATCGTCAAGAACGAGCCGCCTTGAAAAATCGGCAGGGAGAAGGAGTCGCCGGCGAAGCCCCCGATGGGCTCGACCTCCTGGGCGATGATTGGAATGACCTCTGAGCGTTTCTCGCCGCCCGCGCCGGCCCGCCAGCGTTTGAACACCGTCAATCGCAAACGACGCAACAGTCTCTCGCCGACCCGCCCTTTATGGACATTGATCCAGTACTTCAGAATCCCGTTGGCGCCGATCGCCAACAGAAACAGGAAACAAAGAAGGAGCAGATATTGGGATTGGGAAATGTCGTGACCCAGCAGCTTGAACGGAAAGTGGCCCGAAGCGATGACATTGTTGACGATGATCTTCGGCAACTCGAACGACGCATAGAGGATCGGCATCGCGAGCAAGCCGACCGCGCCCAGCGCAATTTGATCTCGTCGTGAGAACCTGAGAATGAAGGCGTAGACGTGGTTCCCCAAAACGCCATGCGTCACTTTCGTCGCGGCTAATGTACGCCGTGTGCTGAGGCGTTTCCGTAAACGACCATACGCCCAATAGATCGCGACGACCGCAAGCCCGACCGGTGCGCCGATCAGGACAACATGCAGTATCGCGTGCAGCCAGTCCGGCAACTCCGGAGCCAGTCGATACCCGATGGAATGGGTAATCCAGTGGATTGCCGACATATGATGGCCATCCCGCATTGCTTGATTCCCCTTCGCGCGTCATCTCGACGCGACGTATTGCGTTCTCCCCGGGCGCGTTCGATGCGAATCTCTATGGGCGGACCTCTATGGAATGCCCGGGATTGTTCCAATCAAATGTGACGGGGGCCAGACAGCGCTGACGCGACACCCGCCAAACGTCAGAGGATCGGTTGCGGGGGCTTCAGCGGAGGTGATCGATGAAATGTGTAGTCGGACTCGGTCGACCGGATTGCGGATTGGCGCTCCGGACGGTCAACCTCTTAGAGGGCACTGATCGTCATCAGTCCGGTTCCACAATGGAGCATGCTGCATCCGTCCCCCCCGACATGATGATGTTCAAGAGGAGATGAAGGCTCGACGCCTGGGTGCATGTGTTGCGTCGCCGAACCCGACAGATAGCTCGTGTCATAGTCGCTGGACGGGTGGAAATTACCGATCAACACAATGGCGATCTCCAACGAAACGATCGCCAGAACCTTCGCCATGGCATCAAATCTATTT
>JAPPOI010000272.1 GCA_028818055.1 Boseongicola sp. | reverse complement strand
GACACCTCGCCTGCCATCTTTTTGTCGACGTCGAAGCCATTGTGGCTCAGCAACACAACAAGATCGGCACCTGCTTCCCGAACTTCGTCAACCATCTCTTGCATGCGTTCGTCACGGATCCCGAATGAGTACTCGGGGAACATCCATCCAGGGTTGGCGATTGGCATATACGGGAATGCCTGGCCAATAACTGCAATCTTTGCCCCGCCCCGTTCAAACCAAGTATACGGCTCGAAATCTTCGGCAGGTTCGTCCCACTCTTTGTCGAAGATGTTTTGGCCCAGCGCTGGGAAACCCATGTCACCGATTAGTTCCAGAACGCGATCGGTTCCAAGCGTGAACTCCCAATGGAACGTCATTGCGTCTGGCTTAAGCAATGACATTGCGTTCACAACGTCCTGTGCCTGGGTGTGATAGCAGCCGTATGACCCATGCCACGTGTCGCCGCCATCCAGCAGGATCGCGTCAGGGCGCGCAGCCCGGATCGATTTGATGACCGTCGCTATGCGATCCAACCCACCCATCTTTCCGTAGCCTTGGGCAAGAGACGCAAAGTCGTTGTATGTGAGTGCGTAGTGAGAGGAGCTTCCGTCGTCGATCCCATACGCCTTTCGGAAGTCGGCGCCGGTAATGTGAGGCACCGCGCCCACGTTCGCTCCAACGCCTAGGTTGATCTCTGGTTCGCGGAAATAGATGGGCTTCAGTTGCGCATGAATGTCCGTCATGTGGATCAAGGACACATTGCCAAATGTGTCAAATTGCAGAAGCTGATCCTGCGTCAGGGACTGCTGAGCAGCAAGCTTGGCCCAGTTGCCAAATCCTGAGCCTCCAACGATGGCTGAAGCCGCCATACTTGCCTGTAGAAAATCCCGCCGTGAGATCATGCGAATTACTCCTTATCAAATTCGCATTTGTGAATGCGTTTCACAATAAAAACCCGCGCCCTTTACAGACGCGGGTTTCAAATCAGTTGCGTACTGCCGGCGTTTCGACAGAAAGGCCTTGACCACGAGAAGCTATGTACAGCTCAAGTGCTTTGAATTCTGGACCACCCTCTTTGAACGGGGTTGCCCGGATATTTGACATACAGCCCTTGAACCGACCGTGAGTGGTGTTGATCTTGGCGTTTTTCAACCGATACAGCGGAAAGCCATTGATCTGGCCCTGACTCAGGTGGTCAGCACGGATCATGTTACCATAGTTGTCTTCGTGACAATTTGCGCAGGCCATATCGAGCTGACCCACACGGGTGTAGTACAACTCTTTGCCCTGCTCCCAGAACGGAGCGGCGTCACCGTCAATTTTGACATTCATCATCATGCCACGCGACTGGTGAGCAATCAGAGCTGTCATCGCAGACATCTTCGCGCCGGAGTATTTCCACTTCTCCGACCCCATCCGTTCGGTCACACACTCGTTGACCAGGTTAGTCAGCGTAACAAGTTCACCATCTTCAACACGCGGCAATGTCGCCTTCAGACCAGCAAAGTCGGCCACATCCTCATGACAAGATGAGCATGCCTTTCCTTCGCTGCCCTCGACTGTGTCCCACTGATCAATGGCTTGATCGAGAAAGACAAAGGCGGGGTTGTCAAAGTCGTCTGTCTGAAGCGCCTGTGTTTCGTCTGTACGGAACGTCCAACCCGAATAAATCGTATCGACGTATTCCATGTGCGCAGGCGCTGCGGCTTCGGTTACGAATTCCTCGCCTTCAATGGACAGAATTGCATCTTCACCCGCAAATGCCGCGCCAGCCGTCATAAGGCCTGCAGCGATTAACACTGATTTCTTCATGTTAGTCCTCCCTGTGCTGCAGCGTCTTAATTAACTTCGATTGTCTTCGACGTTTCGTACACCGAGCCGTCGTCGTCGTACCAAGTGAACTTGAACTCACCGGACTCAGGCACAGTCGCATCAAACTGGAAGTAAGGGTTGGTCGAAATCGCTGGCTCCAACGTCACATCGATAACGTTCTGGCCGTTAAAGTCGGCAACAAAACGATTGATGATCGAACGTGGAATTTGATTTCCGTCAGAATCTTTTCTCTGACCGGATTCCATCTTGTGGCTGATCAGAGTTTTGATTGTGATTGTATCACCTGCCGAAGCGGACTTCGGGACCTTCACGCGGGGCTTTACACCTTTTGCCATCTTCTTATCTCCTCTTGTCCCTTAGCCGCCGCAGCCGCCAATAGTGACTTTGACAGCGGCCTCAGCGCGCTGGAACGATCCGTCTTCCATCTTTGCGACTGCGATCACGTTTTGGCTTTTAGCCAATCTGATACGTGTAGAAGCGCCGCGCGATGGGTTGAGCGGTCCGAAGTTGAAAGTTGCAACGGCCGGAACTGGGTTCCCGTCTGCGAAGACAGTCACTGCAACAGCACCTGGTGCCGAAATCTCAATTGGAACAGTGTTCCCGTTCTCTGCGATTTCTGGAGCTGTGAGTGCCAGAGCACCCGACCCAACTTCTGCGCCACCGGTAAATGCCGCGATCAAGTCGTCAGTCGCTGACGCCAAAGCCGGCATACCAAACAGGCTTGCAACGCCTGCACCTGTGCCAACGGCAAGGATTTCTCTACGTGTAAGCTTCATTCTCATCTCCATCCGATAGGAGTTATTCTTGGAGTGTCAGCAAATAGGCGACCACGTCTTCAACTTGCTGAGCTGAAAGGATCGATTTGCCATCAAATTTTTCCAAGATTCGTGTGTAACCTGTGTCGCGATAGAACGACGGCATGATTGTATCTGGGAACATTTCTTTCGAGTTCGCCACAATCCCGCGCAGTTCCGCGACAGTCCAACGCTCACCCACACCATCAAGCGGTGGTCCAACCTCGCCATGAAACGGCTGTTCCGGCATGTCCGCGTTCGCGTGGCATGCTAGGCAGTTTCCAAGTTTCCGGTTCATGAAGACTTTACGGCCTTCTACTGCGTCACCGGCTTGTCCAGAAAGCGAGTTTTCAACCGCGCCATCTGTGAAAGACACTGACATAGGCTTGACCGCCTCTGCCTGTGCCACCCCTGCAGTCGCGACGCAAAACGCCGCTGCTACGACCGAGTATTTCATGGTTCCTCCCTTGGTCGTTTTTTTTGAACACTACGGCATACGGGAGCCGTCACGCAACAACAAATTCATTTTTGTGAATTTTAGAATGCTTCAGTCGGTAGAGCCGTTATCCCGCTCTTGTATTCGACGCGCGTGATACCGCTGAAAATCTTCATCGCCATCAAGAAGATAACGCTCTTCAGCAACCCAAGTCATCATATCAATCGTCGTGCCTTTACCGAACGCACCCGGCATCACCGCCACCGCTGCTTGCGGTGCAGTAGAATCCCCCTCCACTTCTTTTGGAAGGAACATCATCGTGGGCGTGAACAGAATCCCCCACTTTCGCGCCATTGCTTTTTCGCTGAGCGTCTCGCCATCAAAATCGGTAACGTCAACGTCGCCATGCAGATTAAGTTGCACAACAAAATAGTTATCCTCGATGTACGCCTCGATGTCCGGATCCGGGAACACCTCATTGTGCATCTTGGTGCAATAGACGCAGCCTCTTTGTTCAAAAATCAGCATGAGGCGCTTGTTTTCGGCGTTCGCCTCTTCAAGGTCTTCGGACAAGTCCTTGAATGTATCCCGCAACCACGTTGGCTTGTGCAAACCATCATCACCGACCTCGACAGCCGCAGCTTGGCTTGCGAACAATCCAGCGAAAATTAGAGTCAACAGACGTTTCATGGATCAGCCTCCTTAACCGATGGCGCTGAAAACTGGAAATGTATCCAGCATCCATTGCGCAATAATATTGATTGAATTTGTAGCGATGAGGACACCAAAAGTAATCAACAGCAGCCCCATCAACTTCTCGATCCAGCCAAGATAGCGCCTGAAGCGAGACATCCAACTCATGAACGGACCAATAAACAAAGCCGCCAGAACAAATGGCAGCGTCATACCCGCACCGTAAACAAACAAAAGCGATGCACCCTGCAACGCAGAGTCCTGACCAGCAGCCGTAAACAGGATGGCTGCCAAAACGGGTCCAACACATGGCGTCCAGCCGAACGCAAAAGCCAACCCGATGACAAATGCGCCAACAATCCCGACATTGCTGGTCGCCCCGACATCCGAACGGAACTGTCGATACAGAAATCCAATCCTCACGACCCCGAGAAAATGCAGACCCATGGCTATGATAATCGCCGCAGCCAACCAGCGAAGAATATCAAAGTAGTCACGAACCATCTGACCAAAAATGGTCGCTGAAGCCCCTAGACCTACAAAAACGGTGATGACACCCAGCGCGAAAAACACCGCCGCCAGAAAGGCCCGGCGCCGAACGGCGGGAGTTAGTTCTGCATCAGCAGATATCTGGTTCATGCTCACGCCAGCCAGGTAACTAAGGTAAAAAGGCACAATCGGCAGAACACACGGCGACAAAAAAGAGAGCAAACCGGCCAGGAAGGCGCCCAAAAAAGTCACATCGAGCATCTGGCATTGCCTTCTTTGTTGAAGAATTCAAATATTAGATTATGTTCAGAGAAACGATCCGTCAATTGGATGAACTCTTGCTTCGACGCTTGAAACTAGCCCTGCTGGGCCTTTTCCTTGTTCCGCAAATCGCTTTTGCGGACGTTGTGTTATTGATGGCGGAAGAGGGTGGCAGCGGCTGGGGTGAAAAGGGGGACGCAG
>JAPPOI010000308.1:3166-4690 GCA_028818055.1 Boseongicola sp. | reverse complement strand
GTATCACCCCATATGCGTTGGAAAGCATTTTGGCAGGAAAAGCCTTCATGAGCGAAATTCTCCTTTCACTTAAAGATGCGCGTTTGACGCTCGATGGCAATGCTGGCCGCATCGATATTCTACATGGGATCGACTTGGACATTGCCAAGGGTGAAACCGTTGGCCTTGTGGGTCCTTCGGGTTCAGGCAAGTCGTCGCTTCTAATGCTTATGGGCGGACTTGAACGCGCCACTGGCGGAACGGTCACTGTGTTGGGCCATGACTTGACCTCTTTGGGCGAGGACGCGCTCGCCAAATTCAGGCGTCAGCACATGGGTGTTGTTTTCCAGTCTTTCCACCTGATCCCAACCATGACCGCATTGGAAAACGTGGCCACGCCATTGGAACTGGCTGGCGTCGCGGATGCCTTCGATCGGGCGCGCGCTGAATTGGAGGCGGTTGGCCTTGGCGACCGCATCGATCATTACCCCGCTCAGATGTCAGGCGGCGAACAACAACGCGTGGCACTGGCGCGTGCTGCAGCGCCACGGCCCGACATCCTTTTGGCAGATGAGCCGACCGGAAACCTGGACGGTACGACAGGCCAGACGATCATGGATCTATTGTTTGGCTTGCGCGATCGACATGGAGCAACTCTGGTGCTTGTTACCCACGCGCCTGAGCTAGCAGCGCGATGTGATCGTGTCATTCGCCTTGAAGATGGTCGTATTGCCCACACACAATCTGAGGCTGCTGAATGAGCCTTTCTGTCGCCTCACGTATCGCTGGGCGAGAGTTGCGCGGTGGCCTTAAGGGCTTTTGGGTCTTTCTTGCATGCCTTGCATTGGGTGTTGCGGCCATAGCCGCTGTTGGCAGCGTGCGCGAAAGCATTCGCGCGGGGCTCGATCGGGAAGGTGCGGTCATACTGGGCGGTGATGCCGAAATCGAGTTGACCTATCGATTTGCAGAGCCTGAAGAACGGGCTTGGATCGAGGACGTATCTGTGACCGTGTCTGAGATCGTTGATTTCAGGTCAATGGCGGTCTTTGGCCAAGGCGAAGCAGCTGAACGTGGGCTCACCCAAGTGAAAGGCGTCGACGCGGCTTATCCTTTGTATGGAAGCGTTGAGTTGGAGCCTGCCATGCCGCTTAGCGACGCACTTCAGGCCATTGATGGTGTTCCAGGGGCCGCCATGGACCCTGTGCTGATTGCGCGGCTCGGAATTGAAATCGGCGATACATTCCGGCTTGGTGATCAACAGTTTCGCCTGAGTGCTGCGATCCTGCGCGAACCAGACAGTGCGACGGGTGGCTTCGCTCTTGGTCCAAGAACATTAGTCTATTCAGAATCTTTAGCCGACAGCGGATTGATCCAGCCCGGAACGTTGTTTGATACCGAATACAAACTGCTTTTGCGGCCAGAAGCGGACCTTGACACCCTGTCTGCGAAAGCAGTTGAGACAATAACTGGCGCACGTTGGCACGATCGCCGAAATAGCGCTCCCGGTGTTTCAGAGTTTGTCGATCGTTTGGGATCGTTCTTGGT
>JAPPOI010000308.1:0-3156 GCA_028818055.1 Boseongicola sp. | reverse complement strand
GGCTTGCTGGCCTTGCTGTTGGCGGTGTTGGCGTATCGGCTGCTGTCCGTTCCTATCTCGACGAAAAAACAGAAGTCATCGCGACGCTGAAAACACTGGGGGCGGAAAGCCGAACGATTTTTCAAACCTACTTCATCCAAATCGGCATACTGACGATTTTGGGAATTGGTATCGGCTTGGTTCTTGGGGCAGGGGTTCCGATGGTATTCGCACCTTTGATCGAGGCCCGGCTTCCGGTTCCGGCTGAAGTTCAAATATTTCCGCGACCCTTGGGCGAAGCGGCGCTCTATGGTGTTCTGGCTGCGCTGATTTTCACGATCTGGCCTCTGGCCCAAACCGAAGAAGTACGGGCCGCCACGCTGTTTCGCGATGCATCGGGCACCGTCAAAGGATGGCCAAGAGGACGATGGATCGGCCTGACGCTAATCTTGCTTGGATTATTGGTCGCGACCGCGGCATCGTTTTCAGGACTTATCGATCTCACGGTCTGGTCAGCAATTGGAATTTGCGCGGCCTTTGTCATCTTGGTTATTGCAGCGGCTGGCATACGCGCGATTGCGCGTCGATTGGCAAGATCGCGCGTCGTTCGCGGCAAGAGCGCGCTGCGCCTTGCTATGGGAGCCGTCGGAGGCCCGAGTGGCGAAGCGACGTCCGTGGTCCTCTCGCTTGGATTGGGGCTGACCGTTCTGGCAGCGGTAGGCCAGATTGATGCCAATTTGCGGGGTGCAATTGCCCGCGACCTGCCAGAGGTCGCCCCATCTTTCTTTATGGTTGATATCCAGCCGAACCAGCTTGAGCCGTTTCTGGATGCCCTGAATGCGCGCGACGACGTTGAAACGATCGAAACCGCGCCGATGCTTCGTGGCATCATCACTGAGATCAATGGTCAACCGGCATCAGAGGTTGCTGGCGATCATTGGGTTCTGCAGGGTGACCGAGGCGTGACGTATTCCGCGGCAAAGCCGGAAGAGGCGATTGTGACACATGGCGAGTGGTGGCCCGAAGATTACTCGGGACCGCCTCAAGTCAGTTTCGCAACCGAGGAAGCCCTCGAGATGGGTCTGGGGCTTGGCGACGAGATCACCGTCAACATTCTTGGTCGCGATATGACCGCGACAATCACCAGTCTGCGGGAAGTCGATTTTTCGACAGCCGGGATTGGGTTCATCATGTCGATGAACCCGAGTGCTCTGGCAGGGGCCCCACATTCTCACATCGCCACTGTCTATGCCGACGACGCGGCTGAACCCGAAATTTTGCGCCAAGTATCGAACACCTGGTCAAATATCACAGCGATCAGGGTGAAAGACGCGATCGAGCAGGTGAGCGGTATACTCGCGGGCATTGCCGCGGCTATAACCTACGGTGCTTTGGCGACGCTGGTAACCGGTGGCGTCGTCTTGATCGGTGCCGCGGCAACCAGCGCTCGGGCGCGCGTTTACGAGGCAGCCATACTGAAAACTCTCGGAGCCTCGCGTGGAACCATATTGGCAAGCTTTGCGGTGCGGTCTGCAATTCTTGGGGCCGCAGCCGGGCTTGTTGCCATCGTTGCCGGCGGTTTGGCTGGGTGGGCGGTCATGACCTTTGTGATGCAGACGGACTTCTACTTTGAGCCTGTTTCAGCAATCGCAATTGTATCAGGCGGGATCACCGCGACGTTATTGGCAGGCCTGGCCTTCGCCTGGGGCCCGCTTTCCGCGCGTCCCGCCCGGGTGCTCAGAGCCAGGGAATAAAGTTCCTTCCAAGATTTCGAAATTGTACGCATTGGCTCGCCAGCAGTGGTTCGAAGGGGCTGGACAAATCCCGCCCACTGTTCGAGCCTGAGATCAGTCCAGTTATATTGGGAGTGATTTCATGAAATTCGTGACAACTAGTCTGATCGCCTTGGCGATGTCTGCCAGCACTGCAATCGCGGGTGGCCACTGCGCTGCTGGGCTGACAATGAAAGAAAACGTTTTGACCATCGCAACAGGTAATCCTGCGTACTTTCCATGGGTGATGGACGACGCACCGGAATCGAAGCAGGGGTTTGAAGCTGCCGTTGCTTATGCAGTGGCCAACCAGATGGGTTTCGACGACGGTCAGGTTGAATGGGTACGTTCTTCGTTCGACCAAGCCATCCAGCCAGGTGCAAAAGATTTCGATTTCAACCTTCAGCAGTTCTCGATCACTGATGAACGCGATGAGATCGTCGACTTCTCGGCTCCGTACTACTCGGCAGCCATGGCTGTACTGACCCGCAAACCTGTGGTCGATGGCGGGGCAACCGCTGACGTATCAAGCCTGCGCGAGTTGGTCTGGGGCGCGGACGCCAACACAACGGCTGTTCCCATGTTGGGAGAAATCATTCAGCCGACAAAGGATCCGCTCCTTTATGGTGACAACGCCGACGTGGTTGAGGCGATGAAAGCCAACCAGATCGACGCCGCT
Source organism: Boseongicola sp. (assembly GCA_028818055.1). Lineage (GTDB taxonomy): Bacteria > Pseudomonadota > Alphaproteobacteria > Rhodobacterales > Rhodobacteraceae > JAPPOI01. Next base: position 726 of record JAPPOI010000308.1, on the reverse strand, counting down.
TTGTTCGATCTGCCAACTGCACTTTATCTGGGTGCGGTTGTACTGGATGATGGCGTGATACTGGGTCAATTCCCGCCAGAACGCAGCGAGAACCCGGATCAGTTCGGAATGCTCATGGAAGAGGGAAACCCTCTGAAGGCCTGTGTTGATGAGGCGCTGGAAGCCTTGAAGGCAGACGGAACCTTGGCAGCGATCGAGGCCGAATGGCTTTCCGAAACCACGGGCGTTCCCGTCATCGAATAAATGGCAGACGTCACTTCGTCATCTCAAAGGCCTGCCGGACCGACGCGTCGGCAGGCCTATGAAGCTGCGGTCCGCCGCCGCTCAATAACTATTGCCACGGCATCAACCGTTGCAGCGGTTATTGTGCTGATTTTGGTGGTGACGAACGCACCGGGTTGGGAAGCGGTGAAAAAGAGCTTCTTCAACTGGGACGTTTTCCAAAAAACATTTCCGGGCTTGTTAGAGGCGTTTCTTCTGGATGTCGCGATTTTTGCCTGGTCAGCGCCGATGATCTTCATTTTTGGCCTTGCGATCGCCCTTTGCCGGGACGCGCAAAGTCCCGCGCTTTACCCGCTCAGACTTTTTGGAATTCTCTACACCGATATCTTTCGCGGTGTGCCGGTCATTCTGGTGATTTACCTCATTGGGTTTGGCGTGCCGGGGCTTGGCCTGCCGCGTCCTTGGAATTCCCCTTACATCTGGGGAACCGTCGCATTGGTGATG
>JAPPOI010000250.1 GCA_028818055.1 Boseongicola sp. | reverse complement strand
GAACTGGCGTTCCTGACCCGGATACTGGCGCGCCTGGTTCATGACGGCTTGGGTCATTTCCGCGTCTGACACCTCGACTTCGGCTTTCTGTCCGATTTCCGCCAGTAGCAGCCCAAGGCGAACCCGACGCTCCGCAAGGGTCACATGCTCTTTCTTCGGCTCGATCTTGTCGTGGTCGTGTCCCTCAACGTCAGGATTCTCTTCGTGCCACAGCTGATGAGCAATTTGATCAGACTCGGCTTCGACTAGCGAAGGAGGCAGTTCGAACTTCACCGCCTTGTCCAAGGCGTCTAGCAAACCGCGCTTCATGACGGCACGAGACGCGCCCGAATATTCGGCTTCCAAACGCTCCACAACCTGACCCTTGAGGGCTTCCAGGTCGTCTGCACCGAACTTTTTGGCGAGTTCGTCGTCAATAGCAGCAGCTTTCGGTTCCTGTACCGCTTTGACGGTCACATCAAAGACAGCCGGCTGCCCGGCAAGATCAGCATTGCCGTATTCTTCAGGGAATGTGACTTCTACCGATTTCTCGTCGCCGGCTTTTACGCCGACAAGTTGCTCTTCGAAACCAGGGATGAATTGGCCCGAGCCCAACACAAGTGGGAAATCCTCAGCCGATCCACCTTCGAATTCGACATCACCGGTTTTGCCAACAAAGTCGATCACGACTTGATCACCGTCCTTGGCCTTTGAGCCTTTTTTGCGGTCTTCGAAGTTTTGGGCGTTCTCTGCCAGATTGCCCAGCGCCTCGTCGATGTCTTTATCTTCGGGCTTAACCACAAGCTTCTCGAGCTTGATTTTGCCGAAGTCGACTTCAGGGATTTCAGGAAGAGCTTCATACGACATCTCAACTTCGACGTCGTCGCCCTCTTTCCAGTTTTCCTGGTTCTTCATTTCGACTTTTGGCTGCATGGCCGGACGGTCGCCGGATTCCTCGAAATGGTTCGACATAGCGCCATCGATCGATTCCTGCATGGCTTCGCCGATCAGACGTGAACCAAACTGCTTTTTCAGAAGCGCCATCGGGACTTTGCCCTTGCGGAAGCCCTTCATTTCGATCTCAGGGGCAGCCTCTTCCAGCTTTTCATTCACTTTGGCGTCCAGCTCGGCTGCAGTGACAACAATGTCGTAGCCGCGCTTAAGGCCTTCGTTCAGGGTCTCGGTGACCTGCATATCAATCCTCATCGCATTAGCCCCGGCCCGGAAAAACCGGGGCCGAAAATCAGCGGTCCTTCTAGGGAAGCAAATGTCAGGTTGCAAGCCGAAAGAGCACTGCTGCAGGCGCGATCTGGTCAGGAATACAGGGGTGGGCACGGCCCAGACAAAACCGCGTCGAAGATAAGACGCTCAAGTGCCCGCCCCTGCGATGGGAATGCACAGACCTTACGACAGTCTGGGCGGCGTTGCGCCAGATCGCCCACACCCGGCCGCGTTTTGACAACTTAGGGCAACGTTTTGGAGGAGGTGGTGCGGGTGGAGGGACTTGAACCCCCACGCCTTGCGGCGCCAGAACCTAAATCTGGTGCGTCTACCAATTTCGCCACACCCGCAGTCCGCGGCTCCTTTAGCAAAGTGTTTCCGCGGTTGCGAGCGGAAATTTCGCTTTCGCACTCGCCCTTCTCGAACATTGAACTTATAACCTGCGCGACACTTTCCGGAGACTCAGATGTCTGAACAGCTTTCCCCCATCGACACCGCGAAATTTGCCGCCGCGAAACGTGCAAGCACATTCGTGGAAAACGGCATGAAAGTCGGTCTCGGTACGGGGTCGACTGCGGAATGGTTGGTGAAGTGCTTGGGCGAGCGCATCCAAAATGAAGGCCTCTTAATCACTGCGGTTGCGACCTCAAATCGAACCGCAGAGCTGGCGGAGAGCGTGGGCATCAAGGTTTCATCATTAAATGACGTAAAGTGGCTCGACCTGACGATCGATGGCGCGGACGAGTACGATAGCGAACTGAACCTTATCAAAGGCGGCGGCGGCGCCCTTTTGCAGGAGAAAATCGTCGCCACTGCTTCTGATCGCATGATTGTGATTGCCGACAGCACGAAGAAAGTTACGCACCTTGGCGCCTTTCCTTTGCCGATCGAAGTCCTTGGTTTCGGAATGAAGACGACACACGCTTTGGTCGAAGAATTGCTCGAAGGCCTTGATGTTATGGGCACGCGTGCGGCACCCCGCATGGCGGGGGATGGCCTTTTCGTGACGGACGAAGGCAATCATATCCTTGATCTGCATTTGGAACGCATCGGTAACCCAAGACAGTTGGCCCTGATCCTGAATCAAGTTCCGGGCGTGGTTGAAAACGGCCTTTTCATTGATATCTGCGATGTCATCGTTACCGGCTACGGCGACGGGCGGGTCGAAACGCACGATATCAACTCGGGCGAATCCGATACCACCCAGTTCCTGCCCGATCCGGCATCCAATATTTTTGCCAATCTCGGAGTTTAGGGATGTCCTTCGATGTAGACCTTTTCGTCATCGGCGGTGGCTCAGGTGGGGTACGCGCCGCCCGCACCGCAGCAGCTACCGGCGCCCAGGTCGCATTGGCCGAAGACAGTCGCATGGGTGGCACCTGTGTCATTCGCGGATGCGTTCCCAAGAAGCTTATGGTTTTTGCATCCGAGTTTCGGGAAAATATCAGCCATGCTCAGGACTATGGCTGGTCAGCAGACGCAGGCGAATTTAGCTGGGACAAATTCCGCACCAAGCTGAACGCCGAGCTCGACCGACTCGAAGGAGTTTACCGGTCATTGCTGAACAATTCAGGGGTGACTATCCACGACGCCCGCGCAACGGTCTCAGGTCCGAATGAAGTGACTCTTTCGACGGGCGAAAAGATTTCAGCCGGACACATCTTGGTGGCAACAGGCGGGCGCCCGGTGCGTCCAGACATGACGAATGCCCACCTTGGCATGGTTTCAGACGATATTTTCCAGATGGAAAAGCTTCCAAAGTCGATCCTTATCGTTGGTGGCGGATACATCGCGTCCGAGTTTGCGTGCATTCTGAATGGATTGGGCGTGGAAGTGACCCAGTACTATCGTGGTGCCCAGATCCTTCGCGGCTTTGACGATGAAGCGCGTGGGCTTGTGGCGGAAATGATGATCGAAAAAGGCGTCCATCTGCATCTGGGAACGAACATCGTAGACATGATGTGCGCCGAAGATGCCGAAGACGCAGTGACAATGCCGGAACACATGGGGATCAAAGAGGCTGGCGCGGACGCAGTCGGCAAACCCATTTGGGTCAAAGCGACAAACGGTGAGACGCGCGTCTTTGATGCGGTGATGTTTGCGACGGGCAGATAGCCGAACTCTCATGGGCGTGGGCTTGAAGAACTCGGTGTCAAAATTAATCGTCGTGGGGCGATTGAAGTTGATGAATTCAGCCAGACTGCTGTTCCGTCAATCTACGCGATTGGCGACGTTACCGACCGAATTCAATTGACGCCCGTTGCTATTCGCGAAGGCATGGCCTTCACCGAAACAGTATTCAAAGACAACCCGACAAAGCCGGACCATGAACTTGTGGCGTCGGCTGTGTTTACCCAACCAGAGCTTGGAACCGTTGGCTTGACCGAGGAGCAAGCACGGGAACAAGAAGCAATAGATGTATATTGCACTTCCTTCCGCCCTATGCGGACGGCTTTCATTGATCGCCCTGACCGAGTATTGATGAAACTGGTCGTAAGTCAGGAAACAGGCAAGGTTCTGGGCTGTCAGATCGTCGCAGAGAATGCTGGTGAACTGATCCAAATGGTGGGCATTGCAGTGAAAGCAGGGCTTACAAAAGAGGACTTTGACCGCACAGTTGCAGTTCATCCGACAATGTCAGAGGAACTTGTTACAATGCAAAAGCCTGTCAGAAGTGCTTGAAAAATGGGGACCGAAGCTACAGTTAGCACCCCAAAGGTATGAAGACTGACCGAAATAAGGAAAGAACCTTACATGGCCAACAATAGTGGCGGCCCCTGGGGCGGAGGCTCACGGGGCGGAGGATCAAACGGCGGAGATGACGACGATCGTCGCCCGGGGCGTCGTCCCGGCTCGGATCAACCGCAGATCCCCGAAATCGATGAAATCATGAAAAAGGGCCAGGAGCAGCTGCGCGTTCTCATGGGCGGTCGCGGCGGCAACCGGCCAAATGGTGGCGACGGCGGTGATGATGGCCCTCGCCTGACGCGCGGTACAATCTTGCTTGGCCTTCTGGCTGCAGTTGCGCTTTGGACGTGGAATTCGCTCTACACGGTTCGCCCTGAAGAGCAGTCCGTTGAACTGTTCCTCGGCGAATTCAGTGCAATCGGCAATCCAGGCCTGAACTTCGCGCCTTGGCCGGTTGTGTCTTACGAGATTGTCCCGGTGACCCGAGAACAATCAGAAGACATCGGCTTGGGCCGCTCGGGTTCGTCTGGTGGTGACGGTCTGATGCTAACGACAGACGAAGCGATTGTTGACATCGACTTCCAGGTTGTTTGGAACATCAATAATCCGGCCGAATACCTGTTCAACTTGCGCGACGGTCCGCAGACTGTTCGGGCTGTCTCTGAATCAGCGATGCGTGAGATTGTGGCTGGAAGCGACCTTGCGCCTCTTCTCAACCGGGATCGTGCTGCGGTTGCCCAGCGCGCAGAAGAACTGATCCAGTCGACGCTGAACTCTTACGAGTCTGGCATCAACATCGTCCGCGTGAACTTGCGGAAGGCCGACCCACCGGCTGAGGTTATCGAC
>JAPPOI010000063.1 GCA_028818055.1 Boseongicola sp. | reverse complement strand
CGCTTGGCCCGAGTGATCAGCTAGGGAAGAATGCTGCGATCAAAGTATTCCAGTTGATATCTTTCTCGAAAAAAACTCGTCACGTTTGTCGTCAGAATTGGGATCAGGTGTTCAAGACTGTCGTCACAGTTATTGTCGATCACTTCATGGATGTAAGCGCTCAGCTCACTGATGTTTGCTGGCTTGGTCGCTCGGAGTAGTCGCGCTTCAATCATGTGGCGCTTGGACTGCGAGAACAACAGCCCAGTCTTCTTGCGAATACGATCCGCTAGAATGTCAAAATCGCCGTCTTGCAGGATTGGCGCATAGGATTCGGTGGTCACATTTGTTTTTTGTGTCACGCCGCAATAGTACCGGGTTTTGGCAACATGGTTTCCAAATCAAGAATTCGAACAAGTTCGTCGCCCACCAAGAACAAACCCAAGACTGTTTCGTGGATGTTATGGTCTGCAAACTCCGGTGGAGTCTGGATTTCTGCAGAATTGATCGACAGGATATCTGAGACCGCTGATACCCGTAGTCCGAACGTGTTCTCCTCGTTCTCTACGACGATGATTACGTCTCTCTCGGTGTAGTTTTCTCGCTGCATGCCAAGCCTTTGCGCAAGATCGATGACCGGAAGAACCACGCCACGGAGGTTCATTACGCCTTGGACGAATTGTGGTGCATGTGGAAGTGTGGTGGCCGGCGACCAACCGCGAATTTCCCGAACCGACATGATGTTTATGGCAAAGACAGCGTCTTCGATGAGAAATGATAGAAGTTTGCTATTATTTTGTATGGGTGGCTGCTTCTCAGTTTCCGGTTTCTCTTTTGTCATCTAGCAAGCCTCGCTCAGCACGGGATGACGTTTCGAACCGCTCAGATGAGAATTCTCCAAAAGTTCTGCCGCGTCGAGAATGAGTGCAATGCGACCGTTGCCGAGAATGGTCGCAGCAGATATGCCCGGACAATCGCCATATCCATTCTGAAGCCCTTTGATCACGACCTGCCTTTGATCAAGGATGGCGTCGACGATTATTGCGGTCCTTGGTTGATTTTCCGGTTCAACCAAAAGCGCAATACACCCGTTGAACGATGGCCTTACCGGATTGAATCCAAGCGTGACGCTCAGGTCCACTACTCGCGTCATATGACCTCTGACGGAAAGTACTTTGTTGCCGCGTCCAACCTCCCGGATATCCGAAGGTCCGATAGCAATTGTTTCGCTTATAGCGCTCAAAGGAATAACAAGAGTTTCATTCCCCGCCTGGATAACCATTCCGTCTAGAATCGCCAACGTCAGTGGAAGCGAAATGGAGAAGGTGGTGCCAGTGCCTGCTTTCGTCGTGACTGCAATGTCGCCTCCAAGGCCCGAGATAGTCGAGCTTACGACATCCAAGCCGACACCCCGACCGGATAATTCGGTTACTTTGTTCGCGGTGGAAAACCCGGGAAGGAATAACATCCGATCCAGCTCTGAGTCCGTGGGCTGCGCGTCTTCGGAGAGCAGCTTTCTTTCAACTGCCTTATCGCGAATACGCGAGCGGTTCAGGCCTTTGCCGTCGTCGCTGACTTCGATGACTACACGACCGGACTGATGGGCCGCCGACAAGCCGATGGTTGCCGTTTCAGATTTGTTTGACGCCCGGCGTTCTTCAGTGGTTTCGACACCATGATCTATCGCGTTTCTGATCATGTGTGTGAGCGGCTCAGTCAGGCTTTCGAGAACAATTTTGTCGACTTCTGTCGAGTCGCCTTCCGTTTTCAGTACGATCGTCTTGCCGGCTTCCGCCGAAGCCTCCCTGACAACTCTTCCCATGCGCTGAAAGAGTGATTTGATCGGCTGCGCCCTTATCAGCATCACGCTTTCCTGAATGTCGCGAGTAAGTTGGTGAAACTCGTCCAATGCGGAACTTAAGCGTGATTGCTCCGCAAGCGACGTGTCCGCGACTGACTGAGACAGCATTGCCTGATTGATAACCAATTCGCCAACAAGGTTCATCAATCGGTCAATGCGACTCAGGTCGACGCGTATCGTGGAATTGACTGGTGAACCAACTTGGTTGTGCTTGAGTTCAGTCGGGCCGGAACCTTGCGCCTCTCCATTTGTACCCGGTCTTGTTGACTGAGTTTCGATCGGCGATCCGTTGACCTCTGCTCCCAACTCGTGGATTTCGAGATCACAAAGTCCATCGACAAAATCGAAAACATCCAAAATTTCACTTTTGCTCACTTCGGTCGACAGCGAAATTGTCCAGAACAGGCCTCCAAATTCAGGATTGTGGCCGAACAGATTGCGCTTTTGGTGGGTGATTGAAACCTGGCAATTTCCTAGATTTTGTAGACTTCGAAGAAGATAAAGTGGCTCGTTCCCCGACGTGTAAAGTTCGGACACAGGTCGAAATTCAATTCGGAAGTTCTGCCATTCGTGACATTCCAGCGGCAGATGTTTTGAGGTTAACTTTAAGCCGTGTTCCGGGTCAGCCATGTATTCTGAAATTTGCGCGCAAACCCGATCCATTTGCACGCGGTCGATGCTTGCCCCGGAACCCGACTGCGCAACGATGTCGTTCAGGGTGTCAGCGCACTGAAATAAAAGCTCGACAAGCTGATCCGTGATTTTCAGATTTCCATCCCGAATCTGATCCAAAAGCCCTTCAAAGTTGTGAGAAAACTTACCGAGTTCGTTTAATGAAAACGCGCCAGCACTTCCTTTGATCGAGTGTACAGCACGAAACGCGACGTGAATGACTTCGTCATCAAAACTGCCCGACGAAAGTGCTCCCAAGCTGTCGAACAAAGCCTCCAGTAGCTCTTCGCATTCAACAAAGAACGCCGCGCGGATTTCATTCAGGTGATCAGACATCGACGGGCTAACCTGCGACCATTTTCAAAGCTTTGATCAGCTTATCTTGAGCAAATGGCTTAACGATCCAGCCCGTGGCACCGGCGTCGCGTGCCCGGGCTTTCAAATCGTCAGAGTTTTCCGTTGTAAGAACCAGAATCGGCGTGTGTTCATTTTCGGGGCGCTCGCGCACCGCATCGATGAAACCAAATCCATCAAGCAAAGGCATATTGATATCAGTGATGATTACATCCGGCGCGATGGTGTCGAGAGTTTCCAGCCCTTTTTGACCATCTTCGGCAACGTGAAGCTCAAATCCACTGTTCTCCAACGCCAGTTTGATCATGTCGCGCATGGTTCGACTGTCATCAACCGCCAAGACGGAAATGGTCATCCAGCATCTCCACTTTGTAGGTCCTGCAGCTCAAGCCCGAACTGGCGCAAATCCTTAGTTAGCGCCGGCGAGGGATCTTTGATTTCCATGGTTTTGGAGTTTTGCTCCCAATACGCTTTTGCGTTCAGCAACACTTCGAGACATTGAGCACCAAAGAATTCGACCTGGGCTCCCTCAAGAACCAGATTGCTTTTCTCACGCAACTTTAGATCGGTTACGAGATCGCTGCTTGCAGATGTATCGAGCCGGGCCGGTAAGATTAATGGGCCGGTCGCATCGTCGGAAAAAAGACCCATGTCCGGGTCGACTGATTGATGATCCGATTCCATCGGCATACCCCAAATTTCTGGTTACAGGGGGGTTTAAGCCGACGTCCGTTAAGAGGCAGTTACAATCGAAGAAATTATTTAGTCTTCAAAGTACGTCGCCAATCCGTTCAGCGCAGCGTAATCATCTTCGACAATGAGCACGGGAAATCTTTGCATGTATTCAGAGAACCGGCCCTTGTCGCAAAAAGCTTTCTCAAATCCGAACTCGTCAAAGTGCGCTGACATCGCGCGTGCGGCGCCGCCAATGATATAAAGACCGCCTACTGGCAGGTAATTCAGCGCAAGATTGCCGCACTCAGCTCCGAAAAGTGTGACGAATTTCTCGACGGCCAATGATGCAGCCGGATCGTTTCCATCTACGTGGGCTGCAATAACGCTGGATGCATCCAGTGTTCCAGGCTTACCCAGTTCGTTTGACGCCCATGAGTATAAACGCTCGATGCCGCGACCCGACATGGCGTCTTCGACAGACGCATATCCATGTGCGGATTCAAGAAACTGACCAAGGCGAAGTTCGGCTTCTGTTCGGACGGGCAGGCCAGCATGACCCGCTTCGGCAGGGGGAACGAAACGGCCGTTTTTGGTCGTGTAAACGACCGCAACGTTGAAACCTGTTCCTACGCCCACTACCAGTTTTGTGCCCGAGCCCGCGGCAGGCCCACAGATGTGGCGACAAGAAGTTGGATCAAGGTGCGCCAACGCGTAACCCTGTGCCTGAAGATCGTTCAGAATAACCGTATGTTTGGCGTCGGTGACGGTTCTCAACATCTCGGTGTCAAAGGCCCAAGCGCGATTGGTTAATTCGCCCGTTCCGTCCCCTACGGGACCGGCTACTGCGACGGCAGCTGCATCGATTACCGTCTCGGAATGCTCGGCAACAAACGCGGACAACACGTCGTCCAGTCCGGTATGAGCTTCATTTGGAAATCGCCGGACGGAACCGCGTACCAGCGCGCCGCCCGAAGCCAGTCCTACGCGGGTGTTTGTACCGCCGACGTCGGCAACAAGAGTTGTTGTGATGGAACTGGCCATAATAGTCCTTCAGGCGGTCAGGGAACGACTGCGTCTTAAGATCAGAGCGAGGAAAAGTGCAAGACAGGGATCGGCAGAAATTTCATTAAGTTTTGGCCGGCCCAGTTGAAGCGCCAACCACAAGCGACGCCGCCAGAAGTCTGTCCTGTGGTGGCT
>JAPPOI010000167.1 GCA_028818055.1 Boseongicola sp. | reverse complement strand
TAAGAAGTCTGTGCTGTGGTGGCTGGTTGGGCGTTTCAATAACGTTCAGCAGCAACTCCGCGGCTAAAAGTCCAGCTTCTCGAACGGAAGACCGCACAGAAGTGAATTCAGGAACGCCAGTATCGTCGCGGAAATAAGAAAGATCGTCGTCAAAGACGAGGATCGAGATGTCACGACCTACTTTCATACCCGCATCTTCGACTGCTCGGCGCACACCGAATGCAGGGATCAATGAAGCTACCAGAAACGCCGATGGAGCATCGCTGCGCGCAAGAAGCTCCGTGGCGGTCTCGTATCCAAACCGCTCTGTCATCTCGCTGTGTCGGATCAATTCATTGTCAGATTTCAGACCACGGTCGCTTAATGCATTCAGATACCCATCGCGACGGCGCATCGCGAAGTCCATGTGTTCTTTGCCGTTTAGAAGCGCGATCCGCTTGTGCCCCAAATCAATCAGAAAGTCGGTCGCACGACGAAATGCACCGCGGTTATTCACATCCAACCAATTGTACTGAACGTCGACCTCACTGGATCGCCCATGAACCACAAAGGGCAGGGACAGCGAATTTAGAAGGTGAATCCGGCTATCGTTAATCTTTGGAGAGTGAACGATCACGCCGTCGACAGTGCCGCTTACTGCGAGTTCGCGATAAGTCTTTTCTTCGTCTTGGTCGGGTACCATGGACAAAAGCAGGTTATACCCTTCACGCCCATATGCTTCGCTGGCGCCCGCCAAGAAGTCGGCGAAAATCGGGTTCACCATTTCTTGTCGGGTGGACACGGGCAGTACGTGACCAATGTTCATTGACCGGCCAGTTGCCAGACTTCTGGCGCGCGTATTCGGTCGATATCCGAATGAAACGGCAGCATCTTGCACCCGCTTCCGGGTGCTTTCGCTGACCTCTGGATAGCCATTCAAAGCGCGACTCACGGTTGTCTGCGACAACCCAAGACGGGAGGATAACTCTTTCAGGTTCATACCAAACTTTCTCAAAGCGCTTTGGTTTTCTCGAAATACGATAGAAAATCTGTCTTTGCACGTCAAACCTGTCGCGCCGCAGCGCAGCATGTTTACGCGTGTATAATTTGATATATTCTTGTCTCTTGCATTGACATCTGAGCGGAATCAAGCGAGCTTTGAGGCATTCAAAGCGCTTTGGTGAATTCTTGGCGCTTGGGTTTTGGGCGCGACGCGCGCCTTTCTTGGGAGGAACTCATGAGAAAAACATTCTTTGCAAGCGCTGCTGTAGTCGCTCTTTCGGCTGGTGGTGCTTTTGCAGGCGGTCACTTGCCGTTTGCACCCGGCGACGGCGCATTCAGCTGGGACAGCTACAATGCTTGGGCTGATAGCGCTCCGGACCTGAGCGGCCAGACTGTCACAGTCTCGGGACCATGGCTGCAGCCTGAAGACGATGTCTTCCGCAGCGTGCTGGCTTACTTCGCAGAAGCAACTGGTGCCGAAGTGATCTACACAGGCTCGGACTCGTTTGAGCAACAGATCGTTATCGACGCCGAAGCAGGCGCTGCACCAAACGTGGCCGTGTTCCCACAGCCAGGTCTTGCAGCCGACATGGCGTCACGCGGTCTTCTGCACCCATTGCCTGACAGCATGAGCGATTTCGTGGTCGACAACTATGGCGCAGGTCAGTCTTGGGTCGATCTCGGCACATACGCAGATGCGGACGGCAACCCGCAGCACTACGGCTTCTTCTATAACGTGAACGTCAAGTCGCTGGTTTGGTACGTCCCAGAAAATTTTGAGGACGCAGGCTACGAAGTGCCAGAAACCATGGAAGATCTCCGCGCGCTGACCGAGCAGATCGCAGCAGACGGCGAAACGCCTTGGTGTATCGGTCTTGGTTCCGGTGCCGCGACTGGTTGGCCGGCAACTGACTGGGTCGAAGACCTGATGTTGCGCACGCAGCCAGCAGACGTTTATGACGACTGGACAACCAACGCGATGCCATTCAACGACCCACGTGTCGTGGCAGCTATTGAAGAGTTTGGTTGGTTTGCTCGTAACGATGCGTTCGTTTCTGGTGGTGCAGGCGCAGTTGCGTCGACCGACTTCCGCGATAGCCCGAACGGTCTTTTTGCAGCGCCAGCACAGTGCTACATGCACCGTCAGGCGTCTTTTGTTCCGGCCTTCTTCCCGGAAGACACCGAGTTTGGTGAAGACGTAGATTTCTTCTACTTCCCATCATACGCGGGCAAGGACCTTGGTAACCCGGTTCTCGGTGGCGGCACTTTGATGTCGATCACGAACCCATCCGACGCAACCAATGAGCTGATGGCTTATCTTCAATTGCCTCTGGCACACGAAGTCTTTGGCGCACAGTCGGGCTTCCTGACACCGCTGAAGAGCGTGAATCCAGAAACCTATCTGAACGATGCTCTCCGTGGTCAGGCCGAAATTCTCGTCAATGCGACGACATTCCGCTTTGACGGATCGGACCTGATGCCAGGTGGTGTTGGTGCAGGCACATTCTGGACCGGCATGGTTGACTACACGGGCGGCAAAGACGCTCAGGCTGTAGCCGACAGCATTCAAGAAAGCTGGGATGCGCTGAAGTAAGCATCTCGCACACGGCTCCGGGCGTCCGCGCCCGGAGCACGGTATTTAAGCGTTAAATTCGTCTTTCCGAAACGGAACCAGGGAGGGTGGTGTCATGAACCCCGCATTACAGGGTCTGATCACCGTTGTCTTGGGCGTTGGCGGTTGTCTGACATACTTCTACATGTCCAACCGTATCCTCGACACAGTGATATTTCCCGCAAAGGGACCAAATGCTGGCCGGAACATCAATCGAGCCAATATGGTGCGACCTTGGCTATTCGTGTTTCCCGCGATGGCCGCCTTGATGCTCTACCTTGGTTACCCGGTTTTCGAAACCTTGCGGCTTTCGCTAACGGATCGATCCCAGGGCGGTGCGTTCGTCGGATTGGACAACTACCGCCAGATGATGTCGGAAGACAAATTCTGGGAAGCAATGCGCAACAATATGCTTTGGCTCATCGTTGTGCCGGCGGCATCTACGGCCTTTGGACTTTTGGTGGCCCAGCTGACCGACCGGATTTCGTGGGGCAACATCGCCAAATCCCTGATCTTCATGCCGATGGCCATTTCGTTCGTGGGTGCATCGGTCATCTTCAAACTGATTTACGACACACGACCAGAAGATGTCGGGCAAATTGGCATTCTGAATGCGATCTGGATGCAGTTCGAAGGAGGCGTGGGTTCCTTCCTGTTCTTGAAGATCCTTCCAGCCATCATGGTTCTCGGCTTTGGGCTGGTGGTTGCCTACATCGCTTGGCTTTTGCTGCGCCCACTGATGGAAGACGCCAAAGGCGAGGGCATACTTCTTAAATTGCTGCGGATCATTCTCGCTGTAATCGCGGTATGGCTGGTGTTTGTGTCGCTCCGTTCACTTTTCGGAATTTTCACAACCGAATTGCCATACGGTAAGCCCCAGACTTGGTTGACCCTGCCTTTCTATAACAATTTCTTTTTGATGGTTGTTCTGATCTGGATTCAAACCGGGTTCGCGATGGTCATTCTTTCGGCAGCCTTGCGGGGTATCCCGGAAGAAACTGTAGAAGCTGCCATTATCGACGGCGCCAATCCATTCCAGATCTTCTTCAAGATCAAAGTGCCGCAAATCATGCCGACGATCGTCGTTGTTTGGACAACGATCACTCTGACCGTCTTGAAGGTTTTCGACATCGTGTTCGCGATGACAAACGGTCAGTGGGAGACGCAGGTTTTGGCGAACTACATGTTCGACAAACTGTTCCGCGCGAACGACTGGGGCGTCGGTTCCGCGGCCGCCATCATCATCATGCTGCTTGTGACGCCAATCCTTGTTTGGAACGTCTACAACGCGCGCAAAGAAATGCGCTGAGGAGGGACCCATGGAAAATATCGCAGGAACCAAATCCCGCCTAACCTGGGCCGTTCACATCTCGGTCGCATTTCTTGTCTTGCTGTGGCTCTTTCCGACGGTTGGCTTGTTCGTCTCATCCTTCCGAACTGCTGATCAGATTTCGCCAAGCGGCTGGTGGAAAGCACTTTTCCCGTCCGAACAGACAATTCAACTTCGGACAGGCGGTCGAGATGCAGCAGTTCAAGAGGACGGGCTGTACGTCGTAACAGGCAACCTTCTGACCGACGACGATGGCCCAGGTACCAGCGCCACAATCAAATCGTTCGGTGTTTCGTCCCGTGCCATCGGTGCGTTCCAAGTTGGTGAAACCGCGGAAGCTGGAGACGGCGAACTTCTGACGCTTAATGCTGATGGTTCGTATAGGTACACAAGCGTGGAAGAGCCGGGGCGCCGGGGCCAACGGGTCTTCGTCACTGCCGAAACGCCTCCTGTTTTCACGACCGAAAACTACGGAACAATTCTGTTCAGTGGAACCGGTCAGGATAATATGGCCAAGGCGTTCTTTAACACGCTGACGGTCACAATTCCCGCAACGATCATTCCAATCGTCGTGGCCGCCTTTGCCGCTTATGCATTGGCGTGGATGGATTTCCCGGGCAGGGCGTTATTGATTGCTTTGGTCGTGGCCTTGCTGGTGGTTCCACTTCAGCTGGCGCTTATCCCGTTGTTGCGACTGCACCTCGGGATCGGGATCGGCAAAGGGTACTTGGGCGTGTGGTTGGCGCACACCGGTTTCGGCTTACCCTTGGCGATTTACCTTTTGCGAAACTACATGGTGGGTCTCCCAAGAGACATCATCGAAAACGCCAAGGTAGACGGGGC
>JAPPOI010000092.1 GCA_028818055.1 Boseongicola sp. | reverse complement strand
CCGCCACACGAGACTCGCCTGACTCGCGGGGGCGCGGAGATGTTTAAGAGAGGTCTGCACCGTAAAGCGGGCGTTCAACAAGCCGAACAAGCAAGGCGATCAAAAGGCAGCCAAAGGTCAGACCGCCAACGATCAGCCCGCGCCATATGACTCTGATCCAGTCCACAATGCCGAACCCAAGCGGCGTATCGTCTCCGCCGTCACCCATCCACGTCGGGGTTTTGTTCATGACATCCGACCTGCAAATCGCGCGAGACTTTGCGTATTGGCCTTCGCACTTTCCAGGATCAAACAAACATCGGTCGTGTTGAATGCATGATCGACAAATGCGCTGTCTCCAACCCGTCCGCCAAGCCTCAGATAGCCTTTCAACAACGCAGGAACCGCCTTCATGGCCGCGGTTCGGTCGAACTTTCCATCCACGACCAGATCCATGGAATGTTTGGTCGGTCCCTTCGCCGTCACACGCAGCAGATCCGACACCAAATATTCGCGGTGCAATAGCGAAAGGGATGCTGCATGCTTCGCAACATCGGTTCCATGAAATGACGCAACGCCAAATAAAACGTCGATTTCGTGCTCTTCGACATATGTCGCGAGTGCCTGCCACAAAAGGAAAAGTCCGGCACCGCCGCGATACTTCGCATCAATGCAAGAACGACCCAATTCGAGCAGTTTCATGCCAGACGCCTTCAGTTTCGAAAGATCGAATTCGTCGTCGCAATAGAAGCCACCTGCTTTTTCGGCCCCCGCTTCATCAAGCAGCCGATAAACGCCAACGACGTGATTTTCCGTCGATGGATCCACTCTTTTATCAATAAGAACAATGTTTTGTGCGAACTTGTCAAAGTGATCCTGTTCGATGCGATGGACATGATCCATGCTATCGCTTTGCGCCCCAAGCTCTTCCACGAATACGCGATACCGCAATTTTGCAGCGCTCAGGATGTCCTGATTGCTCACGGCTAAGCGTGTTTCTAGGTGGTTGGCTTCGACGTCCATAGTCCGGCTCATTTCCGCGGCATTGCCTTCTAGCAGTTGCCCGGAGAAATGCAACGAGACCCGCATAGAGGTCGCGAACGTATTGAATACCCGCTAAAGTTGTGTTTAAGCTTAAGTTGACATTAATTTGTGTCAATTACTGGGAGCAAATTCACTTTTGTTCCGTCGATCACGACTTTGCCAGCATCAGGGAAGTTTACCGTGACACGACCATTGATATTCGACTGGACCTGGCCGGTGCCCCACTCGGGCTTTTCGGGGTGTTGTACAAGCATTCCCGGCTCAAGAAGGGACGTAAAATCGGACATAGCACTTCCGTCTCACAGAACTGGGTGACGTGCAATGAATGGAAATGATCTAACTGCGCTAATCGGATCGCGTATTTGCCACGACTTGATCAGCCCGCTTGGCGCGATCGGAAACGGCGTCGAGCTTCTTTCATTATCAGGTATGGGTGCGACGCCAGAAATGGCCTTGATCGCTGAATCGATCGAGAATGCAAACGCACGCATCCGGTTCTTTCGAATTGCATTTGGCGCCGCAGCGCAAAGCGTACAAATCGGAGCAGCTGAAAACGCTTCGATCATTCGCGACATGTTCAAGAACGCGCGCACACGCGTCACCTGGGATGTAGACGGGTCACAGGAACGCGCCGAAGTTAAGTTGGCCTTTCTAATGATCCTGTGTCTTGAAGATACTCTACCGAGAGGCGGCGAAATAAGCGTTTCGAAAAACGGTGCGCATTGGAAACTGGACGCCAAAGGAGAACAACTGCGCGAGCGTTCAGAGCTATGGTCGTTCGTAAACCAAGCACACACACACGCGCACGTCGCAGCGTCAGACGTCCATTTCGCTTTGGTACATGATGCCGCCCAAGGTGCCGACAGACAGGTCGCCACCTTCATTGGCGAAGATATGGCGACCGTCAGCTTCTGAGGGTTCCGTCCCCGGTGACCAAGTATTTGAAGCTGGTGAGTTGAACCGCACCCACAGGACCGCGCGCGTGCATTTTGCCTGTCGCGATACCGATCTCGGCACCCATTCCAAATTCACCGCCATCAGCAAACTGTGTGGACGCATTGTGCATCAAAATCGCACTATCAAGACGCTCGAAAAAGTGCGCCGCTGTGTTCGCGTCCTCGGTGATGATGCAGTCGGTATGATCGGACCCGAACTTGCGAATATGAGAAATCGCCTCCTCGACGTCTGAAACCGTCCGTGCCGCGATGATCATTTCGAGGTATTCGCGGCCCCAGTCGTCATCATTAGCTTCAACAACGCCCTCGATTGATCGAACAGCAGCGTCGCCTCGAACTTCAACTCCAGCAGCCAAGAGCGCGTCAATAACGGCGCTGCCGACTGTCTCCATGGCGTCTTCGTGGATCAGAAGGCATTCAGCTGCACCGCAGATCCCGGTGCGACGTGTTTTGGCGTTCAACACAACCTCAACCGCCTTGGTGAGGTCCGCATCTTTATCAAGATAAATGTGAACGATGCCCTCCAAATGAGCGAACACAGGCACGCGAGCCTCGCGCTGCACCAACCCAACAAGGCCCTTGCCGCCGCGGGGAACGATGACGTCGATTGAGTCAGTCATGGTCAGCATTTCGCTGACCGCTTCGCGATCGCGGGTTGGCACACGCTGGATGGCATCTTCGGGCAACCCAGCTGCCTTCAAGCCATCAACCAGGCAATCGTGGATGGCCCCGGATGAATGAAAACTTTCGGACCCACCTCGCAAGATTACGGCGTTGCCAGCTTTCAAGCACAGGGCACCTGCATCCGCCGTGACGTTCGGACGACTTTCATAAATGACCCCAATGACGCCAAGCGGCGTGCGAACGCGTTTGATATGCAGACCGCTTGGGCGATCCCATTCTTCCATGACCTGACCGACCGAATCATCCTGACCGGCGACCGCGCGCAGTCCGTCGCAAATGCCCTGCACGCGTGCTTCATCCAGCATCAGTCGATCCAGCATCGCCGCGCTCAGGCCTTTTTCGCGACCAAACTCCATATCTTTGGCGTTTGCCTCGATGATCTCGGCGCGCCGCTGCCAAACCGCGTCAGCGGCCGCATTAAGGGCTTTGGTCTTCGCGTCAGCATCAGCAAAAGCAAGCTCGGCCGCTGCCGCACGGGCCTTTTGGCCGATGTCCTGCATAACCGCTTGAATATCCATTCCGTCTTTCATTCGACTTCTCTCACTTCGCTCGTCAGCTCATCGACAGGTCATCGCGGTGCACAAGCGCCGCACGGCCCGGATAGCCCAAAATCTCTTCAATATCGCCACTGCGGACACCTTTGATCGCGGCAGCTTCTGCGGCGGTGTACCTAGTCAGCCCCATACCAAGTCGCGCACCACCTGCTGACACTATCGCAACAGGGTCGCCGCGTCCAAATGCACCGGAAACCGAAGCAACCCCGGCAGGCAAAAGCGACTTGCCCGATGACAGCGCGCTAACTGCGCCATCATCGATTACAATTTCACCCTTGGGTTTCATTGCGCCAATCCAGCGCTTCCGCGCTGCCTGAGGGTCAGTGTTGGCGACGAACCAGGTACAAGGCTCATCGTTTTCGATACGCTTCAGTGGGTTATCCGGCGCTCCTAAAGCAATGACCATTGATGCACCGCCTGACATTGCTGTCTTTGCAGCCATGAGCTTCGTCTTCATGCCGCCTTTTGAAAGGCCGGTGCCTGCGTCACCCGCGTGCGCTTCAATCTCGGGCGTGATGCGTTCGATCACATCATAGCGTTCTGCACCGGCATCTTCCTTGGGGTTCCCGGAATAAAACCCGTCGACATCAGACAATAGTACCAGCACATCAGCGCCAATCGTCACCGCGATTTGAGCACCTAAACGATCATTGTCGCCATAACGGATCTCGTCTGTTGCGACAGTGTCATTTTCATTCACAATCGGCACAACACCCATCGAAAGTAGCTGCTCAAGTGTTGCACGGCTGTTCAAATATCGGCGTCGGTTGGCGCTGTCTTCAAGGGTCACCAAGACTTGCGCAGTGGAAATACCGAACGGTTCCAACGCTTCTTCGTAGGCACGCGCAAGTTTGATCTGGCCGACCGCCGCAGCGGCTTGCGATTGTTCAAGTGACAGTGCGCCATCCGGCATCGACATCGCCGCCCGGCCCAGCGCAATGGACCCCGACGATACCAAAACGACGGCGACGCCGCGTTTGCGGAGCCGTGCGACATCAGATGCAAGCGTTGCCAACCAACTCCGACGCAAGCGCCCGTCTTCGACAAGCAAAGCTGAGCCGATTTTGACAACAACGCGTTTGGCTGAACTTAGGGACGCCATGGCGCAGGTTCCTCGGTTTCAGCACGCTGGCGAAGCCTGTCTTCATTGATTTCCTCACGAACGGCGCGCAGAACATCCGTAAATCCTTCGAGGCTGACCCCACTCATCAACATCACTGGCCCGGCCACAGCTTCCAGTTCTGCTTTCTTTTCAGCACGTTCGTCTTCGTCCAGCGCATCGATTTTGTTCAGCGCGGTAATTCTGGGTTTCTGCGCCAACTCGCCGCCATAGGCATCAAGTTCACCAATGATTGTCTGCCAATCGGCCGCCACATCTTCCGATGTGCCATCGACCAAGTGGAGAAGCACCGAGCAACGTTCGACGTGACCAAGGAACCGGTAGCCAATTCCTCGACCTTCGCTCGCACCTTCGATCAAGCCAGGTATGTCGGCCATGACGAATTCAGCATCGTCCACACCGACAACACCCAAGTTCGGGTGAAGCGTCGTG
>JAPPOI010000146.1 GCA_028818055.1 Boseongicola sp. | reverse complement strand
GATGGACACAACTGCGTTCCCATGTGCTAGCTCTCTGCTGGGCCCCGATGAGCAGGGGCGAGACGTGTACTCCACCATTCTTTATGGCATGCGGATTTCGCTCTTTGTTGGGGCGTCAGCGGTGCTGTTTGCAATGGTGCTTGGGATCACGCTTGGTCTGGTGTCCGGCTATTTCGGGGGTTGGACCGAGACGATCATCATGCGGATTGCCGACGTTCAGCTTACTTTCCCGTCCATTCTTGTCGCGATGCTGATCTTTGGCATCGCCAAAGGATTCACACCGGTCGAATACCGGGACCAGATGGCAATCTGGGTGCTGATCCTTGCGATTGGCTTGTCCGACTGGGTTCAATTCGCACGTGTCGTGCGCGGCGCAACGCTGGTTGAAAAAGGAAAAGACTACGTCGCAGCTGCTCAACTGATCGGCAGAAACCCATGGGCGATCATGTTGAAACACATTTTGCCCAACGCCATGTCTCCGGTGTTGGTGATCGCGACCATTTCTCTCGCTCTGGCCATCATCGCAGAAGCAACGCTGTCATTCTTGGGCGTCGGTGCACCACCCACACAACCGTCCCTTGGGACGCTGATCAGGATCGGGCAGGGCTTCCTGTTCTCGGGCGAGTGGTGGATCCTCTTCTTCCCCGCCTGTACCCTTTTGGCCTTGGCACTTAGCGTCAATCTTTTGGGCGACTGGCTGCGTGATGCCCTGAATCCGAGGTTGCGATGAGCGAACCAGTTCTTTCAATACGCAACCTTTCGGTCGAAATTCCGACCCGCCATGGGGTGGTCAAACCCGTCGATGGTGTCAGCTATGACATCGGCAAAGGCGAAATCCTCGGCGTTGTAGGCGAAAGCGGTGCGGGTAAGTCCATGGCTGGGAATGCCGTGATAGGGCTTCTGAACCAGCCAGCCCACATCTCGGGCGGTGAGATTTGGTTGAATGGCACGCGGATTGACCCGCTTGAAGGCGAGGCCATGCGCAAGTTGCGCGGCAAAGACATCGGGATGATCTTCCAGGATCCACTGACGTCTCTGAACCCTCTTTTGACTGTCGGTGATCAGCTGGCCGAGACGATGCAGACCCACCTGCCCATCAGTCGTTCGGATGCGATGAAACGCGCGGTTGCCGCGCTGGAAGAGGTTGGGATCCCGGGCGCAGCAGAGCGCATTAACAGCTATCCTCACGAATTTTCAGGCGGTATGCGTCAGCGAGTGGTGATTGCTCTCGCATTGTGCGCGGAACCCAGCCTTGTCATTGCGGATGAGCCGACAACGGCGCTTGATGTGTCAGTGCAGGCGCAAATCATTTCACTTCTTAAACGGTTGTGCCGGGAACGGGGCACGGCGGTTATGTTGATTACCCACGATATGGGCGTGATTGCTGAGGCCGCAGATCGGGTTGCGGTCATGTACGCCGGTCGATTGGCCGAACTCGGGCCGGTGCGCAACGTGCTGACAAAACCGAACCATCCCTACACGCACGGTCTGATGGCCTCGACGCCGCTTGCAGCTCAAGGTCAGCGCCGTCTGCACCAGATTCCGGGTGCCATGCCCAGGCTATCGCTGATGCCCGACGGCTGCGCATTCCACCCTCGTTGTCCAAACGCGCAAGAGAAGTGCCGCCATGAACCACTTCCAAGTATAGATGGTGGTCGGTCCGCGTGCTGGTTCCCAATTCTGCAAGAGGCCGCGGAATGAGTGCTTTCGTATCGGTCAAACACCTGACTCGTATTTTTGACGTTTCGAAACCGTGGTTGAACCGGGTTATTGAGCGGCGTGGCAAAGCGTTTTTGACTGCTGTTTCTGACGTCGACTTCGAAATCGAAGAACGCACCACCTATGCACTGGTTGGCGAAAGCGGGTCCGGAAAATCCACCATAGGCCGGATGTTGGTTGGATTGCTGAAGCCAACGGAGGGCGACGTCGAAATCGAAGGTGTCAACCTTGCCAAGGAAAGCGACGTGGATCGTGTGGCAGCAGTTCGATCCGACATCCAGATGATCTTTCAAGATCCATTTGCGTCGCTTAATCCGCGTTGGCGCGTACGCGATATCATCGTTGAACCAGTCGCATCCAAGGGTGGTGATACAACCGGTCTTGCTGAGAAATTGCTCGAGCAAGTGGGCCTCCATACGTCGGACGCCGGCAAGTTTCCACATGAATTTTCGGGCGGTCAGAGACAACGGATTTGCATTGCCCGCGCGCTTGCGTCTGAGCCGCGGTTGATCGTTTGCGATGAACCGACGTCTGCATTGGACGTGTCTGTGCAAGCTCAGGTTCTGAACCTGATGAGCGACCTCAAAGACGATCTTGGGCTGACGTATCTCCTTATTACGCACGACCTGACAGTGGTGCGGCACATGGCGGACCGGATTGGCGTGCTATATCTGGGACGACTTGTCGAAGAAGCCGAGCCACAATCCTTGTTCGATGATCCAAAGCATCCCTACACTCAGATGTTGCTGGACGCGGCACCGAAGATGGATGGGTTTGGGCGCGAGATTCCTCCGCCTCAAGGCGAAATTCCAGACCCTATCGATCCTCCCAGCGGTTGTGCTTTTCATCCAAGGTGTCCGATTGCCGTGGATGTGTGCAGCAAAGATCGGCCCGAGCTACGCAAACTTGGAAACCGGACTGTCGCTTGTCACTTGGCTGAGTAGTCCACCCAAAGCTTAGGCGCTGTTATCCAACGGCCGCGGATATCTCATCTTCGTTGATGATAATCGCGAGGTTCCACAGCCGTTTGAGCTGTTCTTCAAACTCACGGCATTCATCGTCGTTAGCCCCGCAAATCTGCTCAACTTGCATGCCGTAGTGCTGAAGCCCGCAGTCTCCACACCAACTGATGAACACCGGATAGATGTTCCGCTCGATCGCAAGCGAAGCCATTTTGGCCGCCAGTCTGCTCGGCTCCTTGACTGTATTGGTGACGCGAATGCCGATGAATGACAAATCGTCATCCAGTGCTTCCCAAAGGATCTTGGAAGGCTGCGGGGTCGCAGTTGGGCCAGGGGTGCAAGGATTGCTGACTGGACTGGTATTGCTGCTTGATGACAAGCCTAGGCGCACCGGCGAATTTGGTGAGATATTGGACAGAACAGAATGATATTTCTCAAGGAAACTCATAATGCCATCTCCGACTGGATGATGGTCGCTGCTGCCTTATTTCCAATCTCGGGAAGTGTAATCTCGCCTAATGCAGCGCGAATTTCATCCGCCTTGCCTCCATCAAGGAAGGCAGAGATCTCCGACTCCAGCTTGACCAGCTCGGTGTCTTTAACAAGCGCCGTCAATCCACGGTCCGCAGCGGCCTGGGCTCGTCGCTCTTGGTCGTCAAGATATGGCGCGGACTGAGGGATCATGATCGACGGAACGCCAGCATACATAAACTCGTGAAACGAATTGTACCCCGCAGCAGAGACCGTCAGGTCTGCCGCAAGGGCAAGTTGCAGAGCATTGTCCGTGCTGACGACATGGCTGTTCTTCCAGCCGTAGTAGCCCGCCGGAATGACCGCATTTGGCCAAGCGACAATGACGTGCATACAGTCCGGACGGTTCTCAATCTGGCTGCAGATCACTTGGGTTTGCATGGTTCGATCTGACGCTACGCCGCCACCCAACATCGAAACCACCAAGGTCTTTGCCGAGCTTTGCAGAGTCTCTTCAAGCTTGGCTTTGATCGCGTCCCCGTCGCTTTTCGATCTGCCTTCGGCGTTGACGATTGGTCCCACGTGATGGATGTGAGCGCCCTGAGAATAGTCTGAATTGAGTTCCTCAAATGCCTCGCCAGGCACGATGATCTTGGAAAAGATCCGTTCACGTTCCAAGGCAATTGGATTGACCTGAGCGGCCTGCCAAAGACCGCGCCGCACCCAAATTGCGTCCAACCGTTTTTCAGAAACAACACGATAGACCGAGTCAAAGACGTGGCCACCATCAAATACAATTTTGTCGTTTGTGTTCAATAGATTGCGGAGTCTGATGTAGTTCATCAGATCATTCGAATATGGCTCGCTTAAGAACTCTGACCGTTGAGCAAGTGGTGTAACGTCAAACCCACGGCGTTGAAGCAAGGTCACGCAACTTGGAAATGCTGCAAAGTGCTTCCGGTCAGCAGCATCCATTTCCTCAGCGACAAGTGCGCAGCGCTGGGCGTGTCCCAGTCCGTTGCCGTTGGTCGGAAAGAAGACTGTCTTGGCGGTTTCAGCATCGGACGGCGTCGGCTCGGATTCGAGGTCCAGAACCTGAGCCAGCCAACTGGCATTATAATTGCGCAGCCAATTGCTTTTCTGTGCTGTCACACCGATGTCGTGGGCGTTCTCGCGGACACCGCTTTCGATAAATGCCGGTAACGCCTGAAGCTCGTGTGGCCCCTCTAAGACCGGCGCACCTGTCTTCAGCAAGGCATGGTTCATTGTGCAGTCGATGACAGGACGACCTGAGCCCATGGCATGCAAAGCAAGGTTGGCCATACGCGGGCCAGGCATATTTGATCCGTAGAACGCGACGATATCGCAGTTTGCAACCAGCTGCCGTGTTGGAAGGTCGGAAAGACCGAATACCGACAAGCCAGAAAACCGCGAATTCTGGATGAGCGTTTTTCCAGTGCCATTTGTCAGCACATGCAGCTTCACGCTAGATGTGTGGTGCAACATCAGAAGCGATGTGAGAGTTGCCGGGTCTTCCAAGGCGTCACCGGGAACGTAAACCATCAGGTGCGTCAGGTCCGTACTTTTCGATGGCGTCCGCGCGGAAATTGGCGTCACGCTGACGC
>JAPPOI010000218.1:2406-4810 GCA_028818055.1 Boseongicola sp. | reverse complement strand
ATCCCGACGCGGTTACCGGCGACGGCCCGCCGCCCTGCATCATCCACTTCGACGGCCTCGACGTGATGAAGTCTTTCCTCTACCTGGCCGGCGTCGCGAAGGCCTACGCCGCCCGCGGCATCTCGACCCTGTTGATCGACCATCCCGGGGTCGGCGAGGCCCTGCGCCTGCGCGACCTCAAGCTGTTCCCCGAGACCGAGGTGCCGGCCGGCGCGGCCATGGACTATCTCGAAGGGCGCACCGACGTGGATTCCGACCGGGTCGGCATGGCCGGCATCAGCCTCGGCGGCTACTACGTGCCACGCGCGGCGGGCTTCGAGCATCGCCTCAAATGCGCGATCGCTTGGGGCGCCATCAACGATTATGGCAAGATCACCCGAGGCCGCCTGGACGGAACCGGCACCAAGCTGTCCGTGTCGCACTGGGAAGAGCATATGAACTGGGTGTTCGGCACCAATTCGGCCGAGGAGATCCTCGAGGTCGTGGACCGGATGAACCTCGAGGAAGCCGTGCCCAACATCCAATGCCCGCTGCTGGTGGTGCATGGCGAGGGCGACCGGCAGATACCCCTGGAGATGGCCCAGAAGACCATCCGCGACGCGGTCAAGAGTCCGCGCGCCGATCTCAAGGTGTTCACTGCCGACGATGGCGGCATCGAGCACTGCCAGGTCGATCACGGCGCGCTGGCGGTCGAGTATATGGCCGACTGGGCGGCGGACGTTCTGGAGTCCGGGACGCGGTGACGCAAGCCGTTTGACTCAATCAAACGCTTGATTGAATATTCTTCCTGATCGTCCGGTCAACGGACGGCAGGGAGGAACAGTGACGGCACTTCCACTGGAAGATGCTGGCGTCGCGCCGGAACCCCGGGGCGAGGCCACGCGCCAACGAATTCTGGACGCCGCCGTGCGCCTGTTCTCGGAGCACGGCATCAACGGCGTGTCGTTGCGCACGATCACGGCCGAGGCCGGTGCCAACTCCGCTGCCGCCAACTACCACTTCGGATCCAAGAAGGGCCTGCTCGAAGCTGTCTTCGAGCGCCACGCGTCGGGCATCGCCGCCGAGCGCGAGGCGCTGCTCGCCGACTGCCATGACGCGCCAGGCCGGCCGCCACTGCTCGAGCAGATTATCGCGGCATTTCTCGAGCCCGGGATGCGCGGCGCCCATGGCGGCGCGACATTCGTACGGTTGCGCGGACGGATGCTTGCCGAGAGCAGCGACCAGACCCGCGAGCTCTATGCCCTGCATTTCAACGATTCGAGCAGCCGGTTTCTGGAGGCGCTGGGCCAGGCGCTGCCCGACCTGCCCGCCCATGATCTCCACTGGCGCTTCCACATGCTGCTCGGGTCGATGGTCTACACCCTCGCCAATCCTGGGCGAATTCAGATTCTCACCGGCCAGGCCTGCGACCCGTCCGACCCGGACGCGGCGCTCGGCTATCTCGTCCCCATGCTGGCCCAGATGTTCCGCGGCGAGCCGATTCCACGATCGGCCGCGACATCTACAGGCATGTACGCAATCCATCAAACCAACCGCTAAATCGAAGGAAACTGCACGATGGCAAATCCGAACAGTGACATGCGCGTCACCCACGAGCTGCTCGAAGAATGGGCCGAGAAATGCAAGAACTGGGGCAAGTGGGGCGACGATGACGAAATCGGCACGCTCAACTACACCACCGAAGACGATGTCGTCGCCGCCGCCCAGCTCGTGAAGAAGGGCAAGGTCATGTCCATGGGCCTGAACTACGACCAGTTCGGCCCCCAGGGCGCCAAGACGCCCTACCCTGCCATGGGCCGCTTCAACCCGATCCACATGATGACCCGCACCGGCACCGACGCCTATTCGGGCGTACTCGACCATCGCGGCATCCGCGGCGCAGACGACCTTGTCATGATGCCACTGCAGTGCGGGACCCAGTGGGACGGCCTCGGTCACGTCTTCTACAAGGACTTCATGTGGAACGGTTATGACTGCCGCGAGGTCACGACCGCCGGCGCCCAGAAGGCCGGTATCGAGAAAACCAAGAACAAGATGACCGGCCGCGGCGTCTTTCTCGACATCCCTCGCGTCAAGGGCGTCGAGTATCTGGAAGACGGTTATCCGATCACCTGCGCCGATCTGGACGAGGCGTGCGAGAAGCAGGGTGTCGAGGTCCGCAAGGGCGACTTCGTCGTGCTGCGCACCGGGATGATGGAACGCTGCCTGAACGACGGTAGCTGGGACGGCTATGCCGGCGGCGATGCGCCGGGCGTCGCGTTCGAGACTCTCGAATGGATCTACGACAAGGAAATTGCCGGTTACGCGTCGGACACCTGTGGCAACGAAGTGCGCCCGTGCGAGACCGACTAGAACATCAACCAGCCCTGGCATTGTATCGCCATCCCGATCCTCGGCCTGACCA
>JAPPOI010000218.1:0-2396 GCA_028818055.1 Boseongicola sp. | reverse complement strand
GGACATCGCGGACGATTGCGCCGAGGACAAGGTCTACGAGTTCATGTTTGTCGCTCCGGCACTCCCGATCACGGGTGCGGTGGGTTCGCCGGTCAATCCGCTGGCCATCAAATAAGCTAACGTTTGTAGGCCATTAAGGAAGGACCGGTTTTCGGACAAATTTTTTTTAGAAAACACTGAAGTTCGACTTACGTACCGAACTGGATTTGTGTGAAGATCATGTGGAGTGGCGTGTTGATCAAGTGCCGCATGAATTAATGGGTATGTTCAAATAGGAGGGAAAAATGAAAAAAGGAAACCTAACCGCAGCTGCCGTGGCTGCGAGTTTCGTAATGGTCGCCAGTGGCGGCGCCATTGCAGGACCCACTGGATCCAATGCAGCGGAAGCTGAGAAGCTACTCTCGTCCGCAACGGACTGGTTCAACGGCAACGGAAATTATGGGACCAATAAAGTAAGCTATGATGGTCCTGTTATTACACTTCGGACGTCGAGCCACCTTCCGCCAGTTGCAGGAATTTCAAAGCTGCAACGGAAGGGCTTTGATCGGCTCGAAGAGATGTCAGGCGGCAAAATAAAGGTTAAGGACACATGGTCCAAGACTGTACATGGTGTAAAGGAAGGCCGTAAGGCGACCCGGACTGGACTTTCCGACTACGCGCCGTGCTTCTCGCTTTATACCGCTAAAGACTACAATCTGGTTCACGGTCTTGGGCTACCTTTCCTTTTCAACAACGCTCATGAAGCGATCGCTACTGCCGAAAATCTTTATGGTAAGTATCTAAAGAAAGAGCATGAGCGGTTTAAGGTAAAGATTGCTCGTGTGGCTCACACGAGCCCCTATCACCTTTGGACCAACAGGGCCGTTAGGAGTCTAGAGGATGTGAAAGGAATGAAAATCCGCGCAGGTGGCGGTATTCACTCTGAAATTATTGCTGCTATCGGCGGAACCCAAGTCTCGATGCCGGGTGCGGACTCCTACACTGCGATGCAGAGAGGGACGCTAGACGGCATCCACTTCAGTGATGCCATCGCACTGATTTTCAAAACTCACGAAGTCACAAAATATCGGACTTTCAACGGTTTTAATCTACTCACCATCGAGTATTGCTTGAGTGCTGATTGGCACAATAGCCTCCCGGCAGATCTCAAAGTGGTCTGGAACAACTGGGCTCGCCAAATGGCGATTGCCGAGGGCATGGGTTTTTATGACCTCTACGACAAGAAGAACCTGGATAAAATGGTTGGCATGGGTCAGACTTAAGTCATCAACATGTCAGAAGCTGAACTGAACCGCTGGAAAACAGCAGTTGCGCCGATCGAGGCTCGGTTCATTGAAAAGAACGAGAAAAAAGGTCTTCCTGCAAAGGCGTTCATTGCAGATGTCAAGAAGCTTGCAGCTAAGTATGCTGCCATGCCCGCCAATGACGTTATGGCAGAGGCAGTAAATAGCCCAGCTCAAGGCCTTTATTAAAAAAAAGCATAGCTTTTGAACACCCGACCAGGACTAAGTCCTGGTCGGGTATTTAAGGTGGCAAAATGGAAAATATTGAACTTTGGCTTTCCAGAATAACCTGCTTAATCGACAAGATTGGTGGCTTAATAGTGCTACCAGCAATTTCCATTGTCGTTATTTTGGATGTTGGCCTCCGATACATTTTTAATAGTACGTTCATTTGGGGTATGGAATTTACCGAGTGGGGGCTTCTGCTAGTGTTCCTATTTGCCATTCCCGAATGCACGCGTACTCATGGTCATGTGCGAATGGAATTGCTAATCGGCGCAGTTAGCCCTAAAGCGCAGAAATTTATGTCTCTCTTTTATTGCGCCTCTGCTATTTTCATCTTCTTTCTCCTAGCGCGCCATGGCTGGGAGGAATTCATATTCGATTATGAACTGGACCGCGTCACAGAGTATCTGGAGCTTCCATACTGGCTCTGGACGCTTACAATGTTCGTAATAAGCGTTCTGCTTATTGTCTACTTTGCGCTTCGCGTTATAGCCGTTTTCATGAAAACTGATGCTTTCACGCACGTTGAGAGCAACATCTTCGAGGATTAATCATGGACCCTAGCCTTATTGGAATCCTCGGTTTTGTTGGGATGCTCGGAATTATTGTTCTCGGCGTTCCCATAGCATTTGCGATGCTTATTACCGCATCTGTCGGTCTATTTGTTGTTGGTGGGCCAACGCATGCGGAAACCCAGATTGCAGTGACATTCACCGATGTGGGTGCCAATTTCGTAATGGTCGCTGTTCCTCTGTACTTTATGATGGGACAGCTTGTTCAACGCACGGATATTGCCGCCGACTTATACGAATGCGTATATCGCTGGCTTGGTCGCCTGCCGGGCGGGTTAGCGATATCCTCTGTGGTGGCATGTGCAGGGTTTGGAGA
>JAPPOI010000368.1 GCA_028818055.1 Boseongicola sp. | reverse complement strand
CCTCACAGGATTGAGTACCAAGACACATATTCGGTTGTTGTCGATAAAGTTCCGCAGGGTCGAACCTATTGTGCGCTTTGTTCCAGATTGAGACGGGGGCATCTGTATCGTATCGCCCGCGAAGAAGGGTGTTCGGCAGTCGTACTTGGCCATCACCGTGACGACATCCTTGAGACTTTCTTTATGAACCTGTTTCACGGTGGGCGGCTGGCCACGATGCCGCCGAAACTTGTGAACGAAGAAGGTGATCTATTCGTATATCGACCGCTCGCTCATGTCGCCGAGGCTGATTGCGAAAAATTCGCAAACTCAATGAGTTATCCAATTATTCCCTGCGACTTGTGCGGAAGTCAGGACGGCCTTCAGCGCCAGCAAGTCAAAGCGATTCTAGATGGTTGGGAACGCAACAGCCCGGGCCGCCGACAAGTCATGTTTCGCGCATTGATGAATGCCCGTCCGTCTCATCTTCTGGATCCGAAGCTGTTTGATTTTGCAAATCTTTCTCGCGACTTATCGGAAGACGCTTAGAAAAACGACGCAAGTTAACCCGACGTAGACTTTAGGTCCTTAGGTTTTTCTTCGGTCCGATTCTTGTGCCGGGAAAACATCGATCTAATGAGCCTTGATCGTTTCAGTCTTTTGTCCGTCCGTCGCGTTCTCTTCTGGATCGCGACAGAGTTCCGAATGCTGGCGATCGTGCCACTTGTACTCGTGTGTGTGTACTGGTTTTCGGGAGAGCGCGCGTTGATCGTTACAGCAGCAGCTCTTCCAGTATTTGCACTTGCCTGTCATGCGACAATGGCCCGCACAACGATGGCCATTCGTGGAAGCTCAAATGACGTTGGCACGAGTTCTGATGCCAAGGCCTGGCTTGAAAACCAAGTTTTGTCTGGTGGCCAAAACGACTTTGGCGTGATTGCCGTTTCGATTGATAACCTCGACGCGCTTGAAGATCGCGTTGGTGACGCCATGCAAGAGATTATTACCGGCGAATTGTCTTTAAGATTGCGGCGACTAATCCGAAGCGATGATGTTATCGCCGTTGGCGATGGGTGTGATTTCCTGATATGTGTTGGCGACGTTAGGCCGCCAGAAACTGAAAATCTGCTGCTGCTTGCGCAAAGGCTTCAAGAAACACTTGATGATCCCTTTCACTATGCAACCATCCGGACTTATTGCACCATTTCGCTTGGCATAGTTCGGTCAAGACAGTTGTCGTCACCAAAACCGGACGCGATGGTGTCTTCTGCCTTAATCGCGTTGGCTGAAGCGAAAGCAACGGGACCGGGGACGGTGCGGGTGTTTAAATCCTCAACAGGGGCGGCTCCGGCAAGCCACGGGGACTTGAATAGCCAAGTCGCTGCGTCTTTAGAGAACGGCGAAATCGTGGGCTGGTACCAGCCTCAGCTTTCAACCGATACCGGCAAAGTGTCGGGGTTTGAGGCTCTTGCCCGCTGGGAACATCCGTCACGCGGTCTCATCTCTCCAGCGACGTTTCTGGGCATTATCGAAAAAGCAGGCCTGTCGCAGCGCTTGGCCGAGGTCGTCCTGACGCATGCGCTGACTGCTCTGCGAACATGGGATCGCGCGGGATTTGATATCCCATCGGTTGCGGTCAACTTTGCAACGGAAGAGCTTCGCAATCCGCGGCTTTCGGAGTACATCCGTTGGGAACTAGATCGCCACGACATCGCGCCAAATCGACTTTCAATAGAAGTCTTGGAGAACGTCATTGCCGAACGGCACGATGATATCGTGGCAAGAAACCTGCGTAACCTCGCTGATATCGGCTGCCGAATTGAGTTGGACGATTTTGGCACTGGGTACACAAGCATCCTGAATATTCGGAAATTTTCAGTGTCTCGTATCAAGATCGATCGCCGCCTTGTCTCGAGAATTGACCAAGATGCCGACCAACGCGACCTCGTTGCGTCGCTTCTTGCCCTATCCGAGAGACTTGGCATCGAAACATTGGGCGAAGGCGTGGAAACGCCCGATGAACATGCGATGCTTGGGCAAATGGGATGCAACTATGTTCAGGGCTTTGCAATTGCGCGGCCCATGCCACTCGGCGACACATTGACGTGGGTCGCGGCCCATAATGCCGAACTGGAAAAGAAGCAGCCCCAGATGCCCATTTCTCCCAAAGGATCCGGTGTTGTCCGCCGATAAAGACTTTGGGCTGAAGCCTTTGGTGGGTAGCGACCAGTTACTGGAACACTTGTTCTGCCCAATGGAATTGGGATTTCGCTTGACCTTTTGGGTCTGGAAAGGTTGAACGACCGGCAATCCAGAACCACTTGGTATCGGAATGGACGACCAGAATCGTAATTTGCTCTTGGCGATGGTGCTCAGCACCGCGGTGTTATTCGTATGGTGGACCCTGTTTCCGCCTCCCGAACCTTCACCCGTTGAAGAAACTGCCGTTGTCGGCACCGATGGTCAGGCAATATTGCCCTCGGCTGATGCAGGCACCGACGCTGCGGCCTCGACCGGCACGCCATCAAATGACACTGCAATCGCCCCGGCTGAGGTTGAGCGGGTATCAATCGACACACCAAGCTTGAGTGGTTCGATTTCGATGTCAGGTGGTCGGATCGACACGTTATCGCTCAAAAACTACCAACAAACTCTGGCGGCGGGCTCCGGCGAGGTGCCGTTGCTGTCGCCTGTTGGAACAGAACAACCCTATTACGTGTTATTTGGCTGGGTGCCCGGTGGTAACCTTGGTGCAGATGATGTCCCTGGTTCGGGCACTGTTTGGTCTATTGAATCTGGCGGAGAGCTAACTCCAGAAAGCCCAGTAACATTGCGTTGGGACAGCGCGTCCGGCCTGATTTTCCGCCGCACCATTTCGGTCGACGACGAATTCATGTTCTCTGTCACACAGACGGTCGAGAACCCAACTTCTGACACTGTTCGTCTTGCTCCCTACGGCATTGTTGCGCGAGAGGGTGAGCCCCAAGATTTGATGGGCTTCTTCATCATTCACGAGGGTGCCATCCGGATGAGCGATGGCGAGCTAGAAGAAATTGACTATTCCGACATGCCCGACCTTGGCAACGACCCCGTTTGGGGTGCCTCGACGGATGTCATAGATGTCACCGAAAACGGCTGGGCCGGGTTCACAGACCACTACTGGATGACAGCGCTCATTCCCGAAGAAGGCAAGGCATTCACCTCGGTCGCACAGTATGTTTCGGGCGCCGATGTTTACCGGACCATGACCCGACAGCAGACCTTGGAAGTCGCCGCTGGCACCACCGTGTCGGCGGAAACCCAGGTGTTCGCGGGCGCAAAGGAATGGGAAACGATCCGCGATTACGAGGCGGGGCGCAAAATCGAAGGATTTCTACCTTCGCTGAGTTATTTCTTTGGCTTTTCGGATCAGACCGGTGTGAATGGATTCACCGACTCGATCGACTGGGGTTGGTTCTATTTCCTGACGAAACCAATCTTCTTTGTTCTTCACGAATTGAACGAGCTGATCGGCAACATGGGTTGGGCGATCATTGCACTTACCTTGTTGATCAAGGCCCTGCTATTCCCTCTCGCTCGCAAATCATATGTCTCGATGGCGAAGATGAAGGAACTGCAGCCGGAGATGGAGAAAATCAAAGAGCGCGTCGGTGATGACAGGCAGAAACTTCAGACTGAGATGATGGGTCTGTACAAAAAGGAAAAGGTAAACCCGGCGTCCGGTTGTCTTCCTATTCTGCTTCAGATCCCGATCTTCTTCTTGCTCTAGATAGGTATCTTCGTCACGCGCGAATGGCGGCACGCGCCATGCTTTGGGCCCTTCCCGGACCTCAGCGCTCCGGACCCGACGTCGATCTTCAACTTCTTTGGCTTCCTGCCGTTTGCTGCGCCCACGCCCGGATCGCTCATGGCATTGATCTTTATTGGGATTTTGCCGCTTTTGCTGGGTATTTCGATGTGGCTCCAGCAAAAGCTCAACCCTGCTCCGACTGACCCAACTCAGGCGATGATCTTCGCCTGGATGCCTTGGGTTTTCATGTTCATGCTTGGCGGGTTTGCAAGTGGCCTGGTTATCTACTGGATCGCCAACAACGTCATAACATTCGTGCAGCAGTATCTGATCATGCGAACTCACGGGTACAAGCCTGACATTTGGGGGAACATCCGCGCTGGTAATCGAAAGACCGCGACCGAAACCTCGGATGCCGGTTCCAAGAAAACCAAAAAATGACCGGCTCCATCTCCATGATTGTTCGCCATCCGATCAAGTCGATCGGACGGGAAACGCTGGACGGCGTGTCGCTCCAACCAGGTGCGTGGCTGCCGCATGACCGCAAATGGGCAGTGGCGCACGAGCGTTCAAAACTGGATGGCGGCTGGGGTAAAAAGGTTAACTTCTTACGCGGTGTGGCCGACCCGGAGTTGATGGCGATTACATCCAGCCTGGATAGCGAAACGAAGGACATCACCCTCACACACCCGAAAATAGGTTCAGTTGAAGCAAGACTGGGCGACAAAGAAGGTGCCGCGAAGATTGTCGACTGGCTGCGCAAAATCTGGCCTGATGACCTTCCTAAACCGACCGAAGTCTACAAAACCACTGACGCCCACCTAACCGACGTTCCAGACCCTTGGATTTCCATCAACTCCACGGCTTCGTTAAAGGCCCTATCGCAGAGAGCGGGAAGCACTTTGTCGCCGCATCGTTTCCGGGGCAAT
This sequence comes from Boseongicola sp., assembly GCA_028818055.1. Lineage (GTDB taxonomy): Bacteria > Pseudomonadota > Alphaproteobacteria > Rhodobacterales > Rhodobacteraceae > JAPPOI01. Next base: position 117 of record JAPPOI010000368.1, on the reverse strand, counting down.
CTATGGGTGGATGGATTATCCGCCTGGGAAGAGCATGAATGGGTGGGCAAAACGTTGAAGGTTGGCTCAGCAACATTGCAGGTTCGGGAACAGATCACGAGGTGCAAAGCCACGATG
>JAPPOI010000427.1 GCA_028818055.1 Boseongicola sp. | reverse complement strand
CGACGATCACATCGTCAGCTCCATAAAGCCCAGGTTGAAGCGGGGGTTGGTGAGTTTTCATTGTTCTGGCCGTTGGTGCAAAGTGCCAAGATTATCCGTTGGTTGCAGACTACACAGGAAACACCAGAAAGTAGCCAATTCGGTGAGAGATTTCGCTTTAAGAAGGTACATGTGGGCCGTTGTTTTTTGCACAGTCTTTGTTGACGAGACGAGTGTATGGCTACTAAAGTAACCAAGTGGTTACAAGTCGACATGGCAGTGTAGAGTTGGAAGAAAGGCGCGAAAGCATGAATGTTGCTTTGATCACTGGATCAAGCAGAGGCATCGGGTTGGGTGCGGCTCAGGCCTTGGCGCGTGAAGGGTTTTCCGTTGCAATCAATGGCCCCCTTGATAACGAAGAATTAGCTTCTGCCGTCGCCTCCATAAACGATGTCGGCGGAAGAGCGATCAAAGCGCCGTTTGATGTCAGCGATTTGGCCGCGCATGAGGGCGCTCTCGCGGAGATTGAAAACGAGCTTGGCCCGCTAACCACTTTGGTAAACAACGCTGGTGTAGGTGTGTTGAGCCGCGGCGATCCGCTTGAGGTTTCTGAGGAGAGCTGGGATCGCTGCCTGACGGTCAATGCCAAAGCGATGTTCTTTTTGACGCAAGCTTTTGTGCGTCGCGTTCTTTCTCGCGAGCGGAAACCGGACGTCTTTCATTCTATTGTAAATGTCACATCTTCAAATGCCGTCGCAGTCGCTGAGCCACGAGCGGAATACGCGGCATCCAAGGCCGCGGCAGCGATGGTTTCCAAGACTTGGGCGGTTCGGCTGGGGCGCGAGGGTATTGCCGTCTACGACGTTCAACCGGGGTTGATCGCAACGAACATGACCGCACCGGTGATCGCCCAATATGAAGAGCGCGCCAAAGCAGGACTGACGCTGTTTCCGCGTGTCGGGCAACCGGAAGACATCGGGGCGATCATCGCATCGCTTGCTTCAGGAAGCCTTCCGTACACCACTGGTCAGACAATTTCCGCCGACGGCGGACTCCTTGTTCCGAGGTTTTGACATGACCTTGATGCTCCCTGACGCAACAGGCGCGCTCAGCGCCTACAGCTTGAAAGGCACACCCATCGAACCAGCGCCGCTAGGACGGGACCCCGCGCGTGTGATTTTTTCGGCTGCACATGTCGTGGCTGATCCGTTTGCTGATGCAGACCCATCAGGACCAAGTGTTCTCGACTGGGACAAGACCCTGGCGTTTCGCCGTCACTTGGATGACCTGGGGCTAGGTATCGCGGAGGCAATGGACACCGCGCAGCGCGGTATGGGTTTGGATTGGCCGCAAGCGTTGGAACTTATAAAGCGCACCACATCCGAGCTTCCTGACGCTCTGGTTTTCAATGGATGTGGCACGGATCATCTGTTGCCTGAGGATGCGGATAATGTCGAAGACGTCAAACGAGCATATCTTGAGCAAGTTGAGGCTATTCAGAAGGTGGGCGGTCGTCTGATCTTGATGGCGAGCCGGGCGCTCGCTCGGGTAGCTACAAGTCCAAAAGACTATTTGGACGTCTACAGCGAAGTCTTGGCTGCTTGTGATCAGCCGGTGATCTTGCACTGGTTGGGGGATATGTTTGACCCTGCTTTGAACGGGTACTGGGGCGCGGACGCATTCGAACAAGCGCTCGATTCAGCTCTGGCTGTTATCGAACAAAGTGCGGACAAGGTGGATGGGATCAAGATTTCGTTGCTTGATAAGGACAAGGAAATCGTGATGCGGCGGCGCCTTCCGGAAGGCGTCAAGATGTACACGGGCGACGACTTCAATTACCCCGAGCTGATTGCGGGCGATGACGTCGGCTACAGCCACGCGCTGCTCGGCATCTTTGATCCGCTTGCGGTGGCGGTCGGCAAAGCAATCGGGCAACTGGGATCCGGAGATGTGCAAGGTTTTCGCGCGACACTGGATCCGACAGTGCCTTTGGCGCGTCTCATCTTCCGAGCCCCAACACAGTACTACAAAACAGGGGTAGTCTTTCTGGCTTGGCTCAATGGCCATCAAGATCACTTTGTAATGCTTGGTGGGGCCCAGGCCATGCGGCCGCTTCCGTACTTCACAGAGATATTCAAACTGGCTGATCAAAATGGATTGCTGTCTGATCCTGATTTGGCGACATCCAGAATGAAAACACTGCTGGAGATGTATGGGGTTGCGTGATTTCTCGAACGATCACTCGGCGCTTGCGCTGAATACGGCGACGCTTGGACATAATCTGGAGGGTCATGGAGCGGGGTGGTCGCCCGAACAAGTGATCGACGCCTGTGCATCGCGGAGGATGGCGGGAATTGTGTTCTGGCAACGTGAAATTGGCGAACGTGCGGTAGAAATCGGAAACCGTGTGAGAGCGGCAGGCATGGAAGTCGTTGGGCTGTGCCGTACTCCCTACATTACCGGGTCTGACGCGCCGAAATCACTGAATGAAGCCCGCGCGTCGATCGATATGGCCGCTGAGCTGGGAACGTCTGTTCTGACGATCGTCACAGGCGGAACCGAGCCGGGAACTTTGGGCGTGATGGAAAGTCAGAAAATACTAGCCGAACGCGTCGCCAAACTTGCGGAATATGCAGCGCCGTTGGGGGTTCAGCTTGCGCTTGAGCCGCTCAATCCGATGTTTGGTGGGAATCGTACCTGCATATTTTCGGTGCGCGATGCTCTGAATGTCTGTGAAGCCGCCCAAAGCTACAACGTCGGCATCGCCGTCGATGTATATCACGTTTGGTGGGACAGCCGTTTGCATGACGACCTGCAACGGGCGCGCGGTCGGATTCTTGGTTACCACTTGTGCGACTGGCTGGAAAAAACAAGCCACATGCTTCTTGATCGCGGCATGATGGGAGACGGCGTTGCGGATCTGAAGGCCATACGCGCTAGTGTGGAAGATGCGGGATACACCGGTGCCTGCGAAGTCGAGATTTTCTCCAGCCAGCACTGGTGGCAGCGCGACCCGGACGAAGTCCTGGATACGATTGTCGAGAGATTCAAAGCCGTTTGCTGAAAGAGTACGTGTGGCTGCTGTCGCGTCTGAAGCGGTGCAGGATATGTCCCTTCTTTCAGTTCAAGGGTGTGCTCGGTTCCTGCTTAGGGATAGGCTCGATTTACCACTCGTACGCTTCGATGGTGTCGGCAGACAGAGAATAGCCGGTCTGGGCGATTTGTGTCGATTGAAGCTCGGTTCGAAGTGTTCCAACAACCCAAACCGGATCCCATAACTCGTCGTCTGGCCACGGCTCTTTTGTGTTCACAAATACCAACTGATTGGGCGGCGGTGGCGGAACGTGAATACATGCGCCGACATATGGAACGAGAACGAAGTTTGTGACGCCTTTGCGCCCGACTTCCAGTGGAATGATAAACCCGGGGAGCCGAATATAGCTGCCATCCAGCTTTTCATTGAGCTTCGTGGCATTGGCATCGAAGATTGGCGCCCATGTATCGTTGGCTTCGTCCAGTTCGCCTTCGGCAATAATCTCAGGATAGGGCACGCCCGGTGGGATCAGATCATCCCATCCCAACTCCAACGGCGTCTTCGCAAATGCTGGGTTTGCGACCGCAGTGCCGGCCAGACTGCTCAGTATCATATGGCGTCGTGTGAATTTCATGATCTCACCACCATACCATCAGCAAGCGAAAGGCGATAGGCGCGCAGGGCAGGGAACAAACTCACAATTGCGCTAGCGACAACGACTCCGGCAAGCACAGCCAGTTCTCGTTGCGATGGCAAACCAACGGACAGCCACAGCCCAAACGAACGGTCAACAATGGGTTGCGCGATCAATGAGCCAACGTACCAAAACAGGATCCCGATCAAAGCGCCCGCAAAAGCCGTCAATACAGCCTCAAGCATCAATAACCCCATAATCGTCCCCGGGCTTGCGCCCATCGCGCGAAGTATCGCCATCTCGCGCCGCCGTTCGTTCAGGCTTGAAAAGAGCGTCGCCATCAACCCGATCAAGGCCGTGACAACGACCATGATCGATACAGCCAACAAAGCAGTTTCCGCGACGCCGACGATGGCCCAGAGCTCTTGCAAGGCAACGCCCGGCAAAATGGCTAACAGCGGTTCTTCCGGGTAGTCATTTATCGCCCGCTGAAGTGCAAACGTTTGAAGAGGGCTTTCAACGCCAATCATAGCTGCAGTTATGGCGGTCGGCATGAGGTCCATCTGCCGAATAGCTTCGGTCGGCGTGGATTGGCCGGGAACTTGCGCACCGTTCTGCCAATCGACATGGATTGCTTCAATCGCCTCTAAACTGACGATCACCGTCCGATCCACGGGGGTTCCCGTCTTCTCAAGTACGCCGGAGACGCGAAAGGGTTGATCCTTGTGCTGGGAAAAAGAGGCAATGCCGTGGGCAACGACGATCGGATCACCGACATCGTACCCCAAGGTTGCGGCGACATCTGATCCAATAACCGTATCGAACAAATCCGCCATCACAGAACCCGCCCCAAAGGCCAGCCCTTGGCCCTGTCGAAATTTGTAATGATCGAAAAATGCGGTTGAGGTGCCCATCACTCGGAATTGTCGGTGAGAATCCCCAAGCGAGATTGGTACGATCCATTCAACCTCGGGTCTGCGGGCAATGTCCTGATAGCTTTCCCACGTGATGTTGTTCGTGGCATTGCCTATCCGAAAGACCGAGTACAGCAACAACTGAACCGAGCCCGAGCGTGCTCCAACGATCAGGTCAGTTCCCGAAATCGTATCGGCAAAGCTGGATTTCGCTCCGGTTCGTACTTTCTCGCCCCCAAGAAAAAGAGCGACCGAAAGCGCA